>LFRQ01000074.1:2074-2967 GCA_001512835.1 Clostridia bacterium DTU022 | reverse complement strand
GCGCCGAAGGCCATGGTAATAACCTTGGTATGCTTGGGGAAGAAGCCTCCCTCCTCCTTGGCCTTCTTTAATACATGCCCCACGCCCAGGGCCACGGCCACGGCGGACAAGTTGTCGCCGCATCCGGGCGTTTCAATCCAGGTGGTAAAGAAGAAGAAGAGAACAGCCAGGGGGCTGAAGCAGATAACAATAATCCAGATTACGTTGAAGAAGCCGGGCATGGCGTACTGAATCTGCTCGGGGAAGAGCATGCCTAAGGCCGCCCAAACCCCGTTGGCAATGCTTAAAAGGCCAAAGACCACAAAAACGGCCAGGACCAGTGCTACCAGAATGGTATAGATCCGGCCGCCCCACCACTGGATAAAATTGAACTGGAAGGGGGAGTCGATATGCCCGGCAAAGATGATGGTTTGTTTGACCTCTCCTTCCGGGTTTATAACCCCGTAGGCGTTCTGAGAGACGCTTTTGGGCATAAAGGGGTCGATAATTTTTTTGTAAAGAACAAATTCACCCACGGCGAGGAAAATGTTGAAGATCATGATGAGCGCGCTTACGATGGGAGCCACCTTAAAGGTAGCGATGGCAACAAAAAAGAGAGGCACGACCAGCTTGATCCACCAAAAGGCTGCCTTGGGGGCCAGTTTAAACTCTTCGATCTTAACTTCGTCGGAAAAAGATTTCATGATTTCTGCGGCCATCTCGGCGCCTTTTCTCTCTCCGGGAGAACCGGGGGATCGACTAAAAGAGCCGGCCTCGCGGATAAATTTCTGCATAAACTCCAGGTCGGCGTCGGTCACGGTTATCGACATTTTCTCACTCTCCACTTCGGTTTTTCCCTTTATGCAACAATTATAGCTATTGCTTGCAATTTGTGTCAACCTTATCCAGCAGGG
>LFRQ01000074.1:0-1834 GCA_001512835.1 Clostridia bacterium DTU022 | reverse complement strand
CCGGTGCGATTATTTGGCCGCAGCCTTCTCCCAGGAGAGCCGCTCTTCCAGGGCCCGGCATTCTTCCAGCATTTCCGGCGGAAGCCGGTCGCCGAACTGCTCAAAGAAGGTGCGGTGCCCGGCCAACTCCTCCATCCATTCATCAACGTCAATGGCGTTAAGCGCTTTCATCGCTTCCGCCGTTATATCCAGGCCGGTAACGTCGATCCCGTCCGCGGTAGGAACAAAGCCGATGGGGGTTTCCACGGCGTCAATCCGGCCGTGGGCCCGCTGGATGATCCAGTTAAGTACTCTCAAGTTCTCGCCGAAGCCCGGCCACAGATAGCGTCCCTTTTCGTCCTTCCTAAACCAGTTTACATGGAATATTTTCGGCGGATGGCCAATCTTCTTCCCAAAACTGAGCCAGTGCCGGAAATAGTCGGCCATGTTGTAGCCGCAGAAAGGCAGCATGGCCATGGGGTCCCGCCGCACCTTCCCCTGTTTGCCGTACTGGGCGGCGGTAAGTTCCGAGGCCATGGTGGCGCCCACATAGACTCCATGCTGCCAGTTAAAAGCCTCGTAAACCAGGGGAGCCAGGCTCGACCGGCGTCCGCCGAATACAATTGCCGTCAAGGGAACGCCCCGCGGGTTGTCCCATTCGGGTGATATGGAGGGACACTGGGTAATGGGGGCCGTAAAGCGGGAGTTGGGGTTGGCCCCGGGAACCGGCTTCCCTTTTTCATTGGTAAGTCCCGGTCTCCAGGGTTGGCCGTCCCAGGCGATCCCCGCAGGGGGCGGGTCGCCCTCGCCGCCTTCCCACCAGACATCCCCGTCCTCGGTTAAAAGAACATTGGTAAAGATAGTGTTGCGCCGAATGGTGGCCATGGCATTGGGGTTGGAATGGGAATTGGTCCCCGGAGCCACGCCGAAAAACCCGGTCTCGGGGTTGACCGCCCAAAGCCTGCCGTCCTCGCCCAGGCGGATCCAGGCGATATCGTCGCCCACGGTCCAGACCTTGTAGCCCTGCTTCTTAAAATGCTCCGGGGGAACAAGCATGGCCAGGTTGGTCTTGCCGCAGGCGCTGGGGAAGGCGGCGGCGATATAGTCGATCTGCCCGGAGGGATCTTCCACCCCCATGATCAGCATGTGCTCCGCCAGCCAGCCTTCCTGGCGGGCGAGCCAGCTGGCGATGCGCAGGCTGAGGCACTTTTTCCCCAGGAGCACATTGCCGCCGTACCCTGAGCCGACGCTCCAGATGGTGTTGTCTTGCGGAAAATGCAGGATTAGCCTTTTTTCCGGGTCCAAATCAGCCTTGCTGTGCAGCCCCCGGTTAAAGTCATCGCTTTCGCCCAGCACTTCCAGAACGTCCTTGCCGACCCGGGTCATGATCAACATGTTCAATACCACGTATATGCTGTCGGTCAACTCGATGCCGATCTTGCTAAAGGGAGAGCCCAGGGGCCCCATGGAGTAGGGGATCACATACATCGTTCTCCCTTTCATGGCGCCTTTGAAGTACGCTCCCGCTTTGCGGTAAGCCTCTTCCGGAGCCATCCAGTTGTTGGTAGGGCCGGCATCCTCCTGCCGGGGGGTGCAGATATAGGTTAGATGTTCTGTCCGGGCCACATCATGGGTTGCCGTCCGGTGATAGAGACACCCGGGCCATTTCTCCTGGTTCAGCTCGATCATTTCTCCTGTAGCCAAAGCTTCCCTTTCCAGGGCCCGCTTCTGTTCCTCCGAGCCGTCAATCCAGACAACGCGATCCGGTTGACAGAGCGCTTCCATTTCAGCGATCCATTCTCGCAATGCTCTGTTGCTGGTCATGAGAACACCCTTTCCGTATATCTTGTTGCAT
>LFRQ01000126.1:5722-9529 GCA_001512835.1 Clostridia bacterium DTU022 | reverse complement strand
GCTGGAGGAGATCCAGGAGATTATCGAAAAATACGGGGATACGGCCCGGAAGGCTAAGGAAGCGGGATGCGACGGCATAGAGCTGCACTGCGCCCACGCCTACATGCTGGCGGGATCCTTCCTCTCTCCTCTCCGGAACAAGAGGGTGGACCGCTACGGAGGCAGCCTGGACAACAGGGCCCGCTTCCTGCTGGAAGTTATCCGCAACATCAAGGCGAAAGCCGGGGAGGATTTTCCCATCGTCCTGCGCATCTCCGGGGATGAGCGCGTTCCCGGGGGAAACACCCTGGAGGACATGCTCTACCTGGTGCCCCGGCTGGAAGAGGCCGGAATCGACGCCTTCGAGGTTTCCGGTGGGACCCAGTACGAACTCTGCTGGAAGATCATCCCCTGCCACGGCGAGCCGGCGGGCGTAAACCTGCGCGAAGCCAGGGCCATTAAGCAGGCGGCGACGGTGCCCGTCCTGGTGGTCGGGAAAATCTTCGATCCCCGCTTTGCCGCCCATATCGTCGACAGCGGCTACGCCGACGGCGTGGTGATGGGGCGGGCGCTGCTGGCGGATCCGGAGCTGCCCCGCAAGGCCGCCGAGGGCCGCTTCGATGATATCGCCCCCTGCACCGGCTGCGGGGTCGGCTGCGTCGGCGAGCAGATGCAGATGAGGCCCGGCTCCTGCGTGATCAACCCTGCCCTGGGCCGGGAAAGCGAGCTGGAGATTCGCCCGGCCGAAACCAAAAAGAAGGTCCTGGTAATTGGCGGCGGCCTGGCCGGCCTGGAGGCGGCCCGGGTGGCCTCCCTGCGGGGGCACCAGGTTACCCTCCTGGAGAAAGAAGATCGGCTGGGCGGGCAAATTAACCTTGCCGCCGCAGCCCCCTTCAAGCAGGAGTTGACCAAGTGGGTGGTCTACCTTTCCGGCCAGGTGGAGAAAAACGGGGTTAAAGTAGAACTAAACCGGGAAGCAACCCCGGAACTGGTGGCGCAGCTGAAGCCTGATGCCGTTATCGTTGCCACCGGGGCCAAAGCCTTGATCCCCCCCATTAAGGGAGTCGATAAGACGCAGGTTGTCCAGGGGCACGAGATCCTCAAGGCCAACGAGATTATTACCAGCGGCCGGGTGCTAATTATCGGCGGGGGCACGGTGGGCTGCGAACTGGCGGAAACCCTTCTGCACAGCGCCCTGGGGCCCATGGAGGTCACCATCGTGGAGATGCTGCCGGAAGTGGCCGCCGACGAGATACCCAACAACCGGATTCCCCTGCTGAAGAGGCTGGCCGCCCGGGGGGTGGCGATCTTGACTTCTACGGAAGTGAAGGAGATTGCCGACGACGGCGTTATCGTGGAGCAAGACGGCGAAGAAAAGGTCCTGAAAGGATTCGACCATATAGTTCTCTCCTGCGGCTCCCAGCCTTTCGACCCCCTCAGCGAGAAGCTGAAGGAACTGGTCCCCCAGGTGCTGGTAGTGGGCGACGCAAACTCGCCGCGCAAGGCGCTGCAGGCGGTAGCCGAAGGAGCGGCCGCAGGAAGGGAGGTTTAAGGCCGGTTCCCGGAAGAAGAGCCGGAAGAACCGGGAACTGCCCCGGGGCCATGGGAGCCCGCCCCTTTAGCCGGACTGCTTGGCGCTCTGGACCAGGTTGTCCATTAACTCAGCGGCTTTAATCTTAACCAGGTTCAGGTCTTCTTTATCCAGGGCGCGCTGCAGGTTCTCCAGGGAGATCTCCAGCCCGGCGGTCTCTTCCACCGCCAGCTCCTTGGTCAGGGCCGGAAGCTGCTCCCTGATTAAGCCCAACTCCTCCTGCGCCCCGGCAAAATCACCGCCGGCAGAGTTCAAGACAATGCTCCGGACGTAATATCTTAACTCGCCCAGGAGCGGCGGCTGGCCTCCGGAAAAAGGCATCCTGAACCGGGAGAGATACAAGGTCTGCCGATTGGCCGCCTCGAGAAGGACTGCTTCGTTCCGGGAAGTCCCGGCCAATGTCAAGCTGTCCAGTTCCTCCTCGTAGGCGGCCACGGTCTCCCGGGGGATATTCTGCTCTCTTAATTTCGGTTCCAGCTTATCCCATTGCCCATGCAGGGCTACGATATTCATTTTGATGCTGTTCCAAACCTGCTCCCCATCCGCCGGCAGTTTTGACTCCGTTTTTTCGCCGGACTGCATCTCTCGATTCAACACTTCGCCCAGGGTGGTTTGGTCAAAGGTGGGCTTCTGTTCCCGGGACTTCTCCCCTGAAGACTGAGACTGCTCCACCAGGGGGAGCAGATCCGCCTGCTGCATGATCTCCAGCAGGACATTTTCCATTTGCTCCAGTTCCGGCGGCAAAGGGGTCCCGGAAGAGGATTTTTCTCCGGACTTCTCATCGCCCCGGGGACAGCCGGACCCCAGCAGCAGCAGGAACAGCAGGAGAAAAAGCAGAGCTTTTATTCGCCTGGCCATATCCCTCACCCCTGCTAGTATGTCCCACCGGGCCAGGATTACTTCTCCTTTTCCCCCGAGGCAACTTTATTTAAGCCAGGAATTTGTTGCAGTTGTGGAAGTTATAGCCGGAACCTCTCCATCAAGGCAGCGGCGCCAAACGGCAAGACCGAACTTTCTGTTTCTAATCCCTTTTCTTGGCCTGGCTGCGCATAATGATTTATAAGGCCGGCGAAAGCCGGCCTCCAGCTATTCATTCTTTATTGCAGTATTCTTGGGGGGCTGCTCCGGCTCTTCTCGGGGCGGGGAGTTTTCGAAATAAAGACTCCGGCTGGGAAAAGCCACGGAGACCCCCTCTTCCTCCAGGATTTCCATGATCTTCAGGTTGACGTCTTCCCTAACCCTCAGGTATTCGCTCCACACGGTGGTTTGTGTGAAAAAATAGAAGAAGATGTCGAGGCTGCTCTCGCCAAACTGGTCAAAGCGGACCATAATGGTCTCCTTGTGGACTTCGGGATGGTTCTCCAGCATGGCCCTGATCTTTTCCACGCAGCTTTTCAGCTTTTCCCGAGGCGTGGCCCGGTTAACCCCCAGGTGAAAAGTGACCCGGCGCTTCTCCATCCGGCTCCAGTTGGTAATGGCCTCGTTGGCCAGCACTGAGTTGGGCACCGTTACCAGGGCCTGGGCGAAGGTCCTGATCTTGGTGCTCCGAAAGGAGATCTCCTCCACGGTCCCCTCCACGGTGGGCGTGTGGATCCAGTCCCCCACGGAAAAAGGCTTGTCCAAGACGATGACAATCCCGCCAAAAATATTGGCGGCGGCATCCTTGGCCGCCAGGGCTATGGCCAGGCCGCCCAGCCCCAGTCCGGCCAGGAAGCCGTTCACATCGTAATCCCATTCCTGGGCGATGATGATGACGGCCAGGGCGACAATTAACACCCGGAAGAGCTTGGCCAAAAAGTCCAAGATCGACCGGTCCAGGTCCAGCCTCTTCGTCAGCTCCTGCAAGGAATCGGTGCCGAGAAAATTGTAGAAGCCCCAGGCAAAAAAGATGATGATAAAGCAGCGCAGCAGGGTATTGATATAGTCCGCCGGCGCTCCGTCGAAGTAGTAGAACAGGGCCAGGTAGATGCCGATAACCAGGATCAGGGCCCGGAAGGGCACTTGGAAAGCCAGGGCAAGGCTGTTGTCCAGCCCCGTTTTCGTTCTCTGGGTCAGCTTTAAGATCAGTTTGAAGATATAGCGGGTAAAGAGGCCTCTCAGCAGCAGAGCAGCGGCGATTATGGCCACAGAGATGGCCCCTTTGCTCTGCAAAAGCTCCAGGATAGCCTCCTCAGCCTCCGTCACCGGCGCTCCTCCCTCCTGCCTCCAAACTAGCCAAAAGCGGCGCAAAAAGCAAA
>LFRQ01000126.1:0-5677 GCA_001512835.1 Clostridia bacterium DTU022 | reverse complement strand
GGAAGATATAAGGGAAGGGAATCATAAATTCCGGGACTTGCTCAAAACCGCCGGCTAATTTTCAGATAACAGCTTTCACCGGCACTGGTATAATTATACTGGAATTGGCTCTTTCCCCACGGGAGCAAATTAGATCGCCGGGAGGTTGACAGGACTGGTGGACAGAAAAAGACTGCTGGAAGACTTGAAAAAAGAGTACCCGGAAAAGTTCTTGCCCACGGAGGAGATCTTTAAAAGCATCCGCGCCGGAGACCGGATCTTTATCTCCACAGGATGCGGGGAGCCCCAGTACCTGATCCAGGCCCTGGTGGACTACGTAAAGGCGCATCCCAAGGCCTTCTTCGACACAGAGATACTGCACGTATGGACCCTGGGGACGGCCCCCTATACCAGCGAGAAGCTGAAAGACTACTTCCGGCACAACTCTTTCTTCATCGGCCACAACACCCGGGAAGCCGTAAATGCCGGGAGAGCCGACTATACCCCTATTTCCTTCGCCGACGTGCCGGAGCTCTTCCGCCGGCGCCGCTTCCCTGTGGACGTAGCCCTGGTCCAAACCTCCCTTCCCGATCAGTACGGCTATTTCAGCCTGGGCATCAGCGTCGACATCGTCAAGGCCGCCATTGAAAGCGCCTCCGTAGTAATCATCCAGGTCAACTCTTTCATGCCCCGCGTCCTGGGCGACTCCTTCATCCACATCAGCCAGGTGGACTACATCGTCCCTTGCGACGAACCCCTGCTGGAATACCGGATCAACCCCGCCCACCGGGAGGTGGCCCGGCGCATCGGGCAGTACGTCTCCCGGATCATCGAAGACGGCGATACCTTGCAGGTGGGCTACGGCAGCGTTCCCAATCTGATCCTGGACTGCCTGGAGGAGAAGCGGCACCTGGGGATTCACACGGAACTGCTGAGCGACGGGCTGGTCCGGCTGATGCGCCGCGGCATCGTGGACAACAGCCGCAAGGAGATTAACCGGGGGAAGACGGTGGCCTCCTTCTGCATGGGCAGCAAGGAGAGTTACGTCTACCTGCACGACAACCCCGCCGTGGAGTTCAAGCCCGTGGACTATACCAACAACCCCCTGGTTATCGCCCAGCACCGAAAGATGGTGGCCATCAACAGCGCCCTGGAGGTGGACCTTACCGGGCAGGCCACCGCCGAGTCCCTGGGCAAGACTTTTTACAGCGGCCTGGGAGGACAAGCCGACTTCATCAGGGGAGCCAATCTCTCCCCGGGGGGGAAGACCATCATCGCCCTCCCCTCCACCTCCCACGACGGAAAGGCCTCCCGGATCGTTCCCTTTATCCGGGAAGGAGCCGGGGTCACCTATACCCGGGGTGACATCAAGTACGTGGTTACCGAGTACGGCATCGCCTACCTGCACGGGAAAAACATCCGGGAACGGGCCATGTCCCTCATCGCCATCGCCCACCCCCGCTTCCGACCCTGGCTGATCCAGGAGGCCAAGCGGCTCTCCCTGATCTACAAGGACCAGGCTTTTATCGAGGGGGAACGGGGGGCCTATCCGGAGCATCTGGAGACTTACCGGACCACCAAGCAGGGGCTGAAGCTGTTCCTGCGCCCAGTGAAGATCAGCGACGAACCGCTCATCAAGGATTTCTTCTACTCCTTGTCGGACAAGAGCATGTACCAGCGCTTCTTGACCATCCGCCGCCATATCCCCCACGAAGTGCTGCAAAAGAGGTTCGTGGTCATCGACTACACCCGGGAAATGGTGATCCTGGCCGTGAGGAGCTACCTGGGCCATGAAGTGATTACCGGGATGGCGCAGTACTGTACCGGCGAAGACAGCCTCTCCGCCGAAGTCGCCATCGTGGTCCGGGACGATTTCCAAAAAAAGGGGATCGGGACGGAACTCCTCTCCTACCTGGCTTACGTGGCCAAGCAGCAGGGTCTATTCACCTTCACCGCCGAGATTCTGCCCGACAACATCGCCGTCTGGCGGCTCCTGGACAAGATCTGGCCCCATTACGAACGCAAGCTGGAGGGGGGCGTCTGCTCCGTGCGCATCACCCTTTAAAAGGGGCCGCCCACGGGCGGGCTACTGCTCCTGGGAGATCGCTCCCTCCCGGCGGCGCTGGGAAATGGCCACCAGGAGGATCCCCACTTCATAAAGCAGGAGCAGGGGCAGGGACATGAGAATCAGGGAGAACACATCCGGCGGGGTAATGATGGCGGCTACAATAACGATGATTAAGAGGGCATATTTCCGGTTTCTGCGCAGAAACTCCGCGTTAACCACCCCGATGCTGCCCAGGAACCAGAAAACCAGGGGCAATTGAAAGATTAGCCCAAAGGAAAGGATAAAGGTGATGGCAAAAGAGAGGTAGCGCTGGATGGTAAAGGTGGCCACCAGGTCCTCGGAGGTAAAGCCCAGGAAAAATCTCAGGGCAAAGGGGAAGGCCACGCCGTAAGCAAAAGCGACCCCCAGGGCAAAGAGGATATACATGGCCAGGGTTAGCAGGAAGGCGTGCCGGCGCCGGCGGCCGGCCAGAGCCATGATCAGGGCGACCAGCTGGTACAGCAAAAAGGGGAGGGTAACCAGGGCGGCGGAAACAAAGGCCAGGCGCAAGTCGGCCATCAGCGCTTCCGCGGGAGCAATAAAGATCAGCTCCATCCCCAGGCCCTTCCCCGGCCTGGTCAACACTTCCAGAATCTCTTCCACGAAGGCGAAGCAGACAATTGCCGTTAGGAAGACGGTAACGGCGATGATAATCAACCGCCGGCGCAGCTCTTCCAAAAAGGAAATCAGCTTGGCTCTTTCCATGGGAACTTTCTCGATACCCCTTTAATGAGGGGCTGCCCCCTAATTTTTATCTTCCTGCTCCTTCAGGCGCGCCTCCAGTTCATCCTTGTACCTGCCGGCACTGTTGTAGACGCCGGATCCCTCGTGTTCCGTTTCCAGTATTACATTCAAGATCTCCAGGGCGGCTTCGGGGTCGTCTTCAAATTCGCCCAGGAGGACGGCATAGTAGTAGCGCTCCCGGTTATCGGGATTCTCCTCCAGGCGCGGCTCCAGGACCTCCATCAGCGCCTCCGCCTCGGCGCGGGCCTCTTCTTCCTTCTCCACGCCCTGGTAAGCCAAAACCAGGTTAAAGCGGTACTCCAGGTTGTCGGGAGCCAGCTCCACCAGGTCCTGGTAGGTTTGCAGCAATTTCTCTTGGTACGGGGGCGTCTTCTCCGGGTCCAGGATATCCTGGTAATTGATCAGCTGGTAGTATATCCCCGCCAGGTTTGCCAGGGTTGCCTCCGTAGGCCCGTATTCATCGATATAATCTTCCAGCTGCTTCGCCTGCTGCTCCAGCTGCTCTTTTACCTCCTGGATTGACTGCTTGAAGGCATCCGGGGTCAAATCTCCGCTCTTCCGGGCCCCGGAGATGAAATTGCCCAGGAAAAAGGGCAAGGTGGAACCGGCCATAGCGATAACTACAATCACAATGATGATGGTAGCCCAGCGGCTGCCGCGTATATTCCCTCTCTTGGCCATCCTTATCTCCTCTTTCTATCTCTATAGTAAAATGGCAGATCTGAACTGCACTAGCCCTGCCTGATGAGCAGGCGCCCACAGTTTTCACAATACACCATTGCCTTAGGATTGTAAAGCTGCCCCTTCAGCTTGGAGGAGATAAAAACCCGGCAGCCCTCGCAGATATCGTCCACTACCCGGGCGACGCCTCTTCCCTGGTGCTTTTGAGAAAGAATGCGGTAGCGCTCCAGGTACTGGGGTTCCAGACGCCCGGCAAACTGCTCCCTCTCCTCCTGCAGGGCTTCCAGGCGCTCTCTCAGCTCCGCCTGGAGCGCCTCCAGCCGGCGCTCCATCTCCTGCAAATGCTCTTCCTGCCCGCTGACCTGCTCCGCCTGGACCGCCAGCTCTTGCTCCATCTTCTCCAGGCTCTCCATCTTCTCGATGGCCGCCTCCTCCAGCTGGTCCACTTCCCGGATGAGCAAATTCAACTTCTTCTCCATCTGTTCCAGTTCCTTTAAATTGCTGACCTCCCCGCCGTACAGCTTCCGGCGGAGAGCATCCCGCTCCCCGGTTTTCTTCTGTATATCCATCTCCAGGGCCCGCAGCTGCCTCTTCTCCTCTTTAAACCGCTCCTCGGCCCCCCTGTGCTCATCCTGCAAGCGCCGGACTTCTTCCCTTAGCGCCTTCGTCTCCTCCAGCAACGGGGTGTTTTCAAGTTCCTCCTCCAGGGCTCGAATGGCCAGATCCTTCTCCTGCAGTTCCCATAACAGCTCCAATCCCATCTTCCTCACCTCGCTGCGATCATTAAAAAAGGGGCAGGTGCTCGCCTACCCCTCCAGATAATCCCAACCTGATCCCGCCGCCCGGGTTTCGGCGACTACCCCGGTACTGAATCCATCCCGGGCCAGCCGGCCGCGCAGGTACTCCTCCACGCAGCCCACCACCAGGCGCTCCGTGGCGGCATGCCCGGCATCGACGAGCCCCAGGCCCAGGGATTGGGCCTTCTTTAAATCGTGGTAGCGGAAATCCCCCGCAATATAGAGCTGGGCTCCCCGCTGAAAGGCCGCCTCCACCAGGCTCCCTCCGCTCCCCCCGCAGACGGCCACCCGGCTGTACCGCCGCTCCTTGTCGGGGACCCAGAAGCGCAAACCCTCCGGTTTTAGTGCCCGGCGGCAGCGCTCCAAGATCTGCTCCAGACCCAGGGGCGGGGAGATGGTGCCCACCAGGCCCAGGCCCGACGTCTCCGGGCTCAGAGCCAGGGGATAGAGATCGTAGGCCACCTCTTCGTAGGGGTGCGCCTCCAGGAGGGCCTTGAGCACAGCCCGGCGCCGGGAAACGGGGAGAACGGTCTCCAGGCGCACCTCCTCCACCTTTTCCAGCCGGCCGGTCTCCCCGATATAAGGGCTGGTCCCCTCCCGAGGCATAAAGGTGCCTGTCCCGGGAGCGCGGAAAGTACAGTGGCTGTACCGGCCGATCCAGCCGGCCCCGGCCTCGGCCACGGCATCGGCGACGGCATCTTCATGTTCCCGGGGGACAAAGACCACCAGCTTAAGCAGCCGGTCTTCCTGGGAAGGCTGGATAAAAACCCGCCCCTCCTCCTCCAGGCCCAGCCGGTCGGCCAGCAGCCGGTTAACCCCCTGGGGGGCAATATCCAGGTTGGTATGCGCGCTGTACACGGTGATCTTATTTCGGATAATTGCCGCAATTAGGGAGCCCGAAGGCCGGCTCTCATCGATACAGCTCAGGGAAGTATATAGCAAGGGGTGGTGGGTAACCACCATATCCGCTTCCACGTCCAGGGCCTGCTGTAAAACCGCTTCATCCAGGTCCAGAGCCACCAGGACCTTCCGGACCTCCCGCCGGGGATCCCCCACCTGAAGCCCTACCGGGTCCCCGGGCAAGGCTATCTCCGGGGGAGCCAGCTCCTCCAGGTAGTCAGCTATCTGCCTGACCGTGGCTAACAAGCTCTAAAACCTCCTTTAAGCGCTCCTCTTTCTGTAGATAGTAATTCAGCTTCTGCCGGCACTCCTCCCGGGAGGATTGGCGCAAAGAAGAGGAGATCGCCTGGCAGCGCTTTATTTTCTGCTGGATAAAAGGCACCAGCAGCGGGTCTTTCTCTCGAACCAGGACCGGCCCCAGCTCGTACAACAGGGGATCGGCAACCCGCTCCCTTCCCTGGCCGGCGAC
>LFRQ01000048.1 GCA_001512835.1 Clostridia bacterium DTU022 | reverse complement strand
GCCGGGTCCGCGCAGGCTGTCGTGGTAAAGGAAGGCTTCCCGGTGGTGCACTTCAATTAAAACTTGAAAAGAAGGCTGGTGGACGTCCACCCTTAAGTGCGGGAATCTCTTCAAGAGATAAGCCCCTACCAGGCGATTGATCTCCGGGGACGTTAAGGGGAAGTTCTTATTGGGCCGCCGGCTTTCCACTTTAAAGGTATTCAGCGTAGGGGGGAGGGATTCCACCAGGGCCGCGGCGGTCTCCTGGATAGATTCCAGGCTTGCCTCGGCAGAAAAGACCGGGCTTATGGAGACGATGCCGAAGACCCGGCTCAGCAGATCCAGGACCTGATCTCCCTCTTCCGGCGGCGTTAAAACCAGAAAACGCCCCTGGCGGCGCCTGACTTCGGCTCCGGTGCCCGCCAGGGCGCGCTTTATATTCTGCTGGAGCGCATCTTCAAAGTAGCGCCGGTTCTTGCCTTTAAGGGCGATTTCGCCGTATCGGACCAGGATGGGTTGGTACACCAGGCCGCTCCTCCTTGACCAATTTTTTATACCGAGGAGCCGTATTTGCTCAGCTCCCGCACCGCCGCGGCGGCAACGCGGACCACCCGCCGGATCTGCGCTTCGGTGTTGAAAGCGGAGAAGCTGAAGCGCAGGGAGCCGGACAGCTCTTCTTCCCTTAACCCCAGGGCCTGCAGGACGTGGCTGGGCCGGGCCTGCCGCGAATGGCAGGCGGAACCCGGGGAGGTGTAGATCCCTTCCCTCTCCAGGGCGTGGAGTAGCACCTCGGCCTTGATCCCGGGGAAGCAAAGATTCAGTATATGAGGGGCTCCCTCTTCCAGGGCCGGCCCGTTTATGCGGGTGGTGATCCCCTCCTCCAGGAGTCCCCGGTAGAGGGC
>LFRQ01000098.1 GCA_001512835.1 Clostridia bacterium DTU022 | reverse complement strand
ATCAAAGAGACCATCCGGGCTGTGACGGAGCATAATATCGACAGCTCCTACTGCCTCCTCTGTTCCGATGACACCCACCCGCAAACCCTGCTGGAGCGCGGCCACCTGGATCACGTGGTCAGGCGGGCCATCCAGGAGGGGCTTAACCCCATCCGGGCCATCCAGATGGTGACCATAAACCCGGCCCGCTACTTCAAGGTGGATCATGAGCTGGGCAGCATCTCTCCGGGGAAATATGCCGACCTGCTCCTCCTGGGCGACCTGGCCTCCGTCAGCGTGGAGCAGGTCTTCGTCGCCGGGCGGCTGGTGGCCCGGTGGGGGAAAATGCTTGTCCAGCTTCCCGAGGCACGCTACCCGGATTTTGCCCGCCGTTCCGTGCGCCTGGCCAAGCCCCTGGAGGCAAGGGACTTCCAGGTTAAGGCCCCGCCCGGCCAGGAAAAGGCCACCCTCCGCGTTATAGAGATCGTCGAGGCCCAGGTAGGGACCAAGGAGGCCCTGCGCCAGGTAGCCGTCCGGGACGGCTTGATCCACCAGGATCCCGCCACGGACCTGGCCAAGGCCGCCGTTTTTGAGCGCCATAAGGGAAGCGGCCGCTATGCTTTGGGTTTTGTCACCGGCTTCGGCTTCACCCGGGGAGCGGTGGCCTCCACGGTAGCCCATGACAGCCACAACCTGTTGATTGTCGGGACAAACGATGCCGACATGGCTTTCGCCGGCAACGT
>LFRQ01000073.1 GCA_001512835.1 Clostridia bacterium DTU022 | reverse complement strand
ATCAAAGAGACCATCCGGGCTGTGACGGAGCATAATATCGACAGCTCCTACTGCCTCCTCTGCTCCGATGACACCCACCCGCAAACCCTGCTGGAGCGCGGCCACCTGGATCACGTGGTCAGGCGGGCCATCCAGGAGGGGCTTAACCCCATCCGGGCCATCCAGATGGTGACCATAAACCCGGCCCGCTATTTTAAAGTAGATCATGAACTGGGCAGCATCTCTCCGGGGAAATATGCCGACCTGCTCCTCCTGGGAGACCTGGCCTCCGTCAGCGTGGAGCAGGTCTTCGTCGCCGGGCGGCTGGTGGCCCGGTGGGGGAAAATGCTTGTCCAGCTTCCCGAGGCGCGCTACCCGGATTTTGCCCGCCGTTCCGTGCTCCTGGCCAAGCCCCTGGAGGCAAGGGACTTCCAGGTTAAGGCCCCGCCCGGCCAGGAAAAGGCCTCCCTCCGCGTTATAGAGATCGTCGAGGCCCAGGTAGGGACCAAGGAGACCCTGCGCCAGGTAGCCGTTCGGGACGGCTTGATCCACCAGGATCCCGCCACGGACCTGGCCAAGGTCGCCGTTTTTGAGCGCCACAAGGGAAGCGGCCGCTATGCTTTGGGTTTTGTCACCGGCTTCGGCTTCACCCGGGGCGCGGTGGCCTCCACGGTGGCCCACGACAGCCACAACCTGTTGATTGTCGGGACAAACGATGCCGACATGGCTTTCGCCGGCAACGT
>LFRQ01000104.1:70992-106515 GCA_001512835.1 Clostridia bacterium DTU022 | reverse complement strand
GCTGCTTAATTTTACCCACCGCTTTTCAAGTTTTTATGAAGTAATTTTAATGTTTTTGTCAAAAACCAAAAAAGGGGCCTCTAGTTGAAGAGGCCCCATTTACACCTTCTGCAGCCGGGGACAGGCCTGGCAGGGCGGCTCCACGCCCCCGGCGGTACCAATCAACACCTTTTGGCTTGGCAGCGTCTTTCGGCATCTCCCCGCCGGGATCTAAGTCGCCCAACTGGGTCCATGGGCTTTTTCGGGCAGTGCCCAACGATGCCTTTCCGCTGCGCCAATCGGCGCCCTTCGGCTTTGCCTGCCTGGGCCGGCTAGCTGTGCACATCAACATTTCTCTTGGCAAAGAGGTAGTAAAGGTTATAAGCTGCCACCACCAGCCCGAGAATGAAGTTGTTCCAAACCAGGGCTTCGGTACTTAAAATATCGCTAAAATTGACCAGGGCCAGCCAGAGCCCCACGATGACATGAATGATATGAAAAGTAGTCATGGCTTCCCGTACACCCCCTTTTCACCATTTCGGTCCGCCCGGGCTAAAACAGTCCCTGAATAAAAGGGAACAGGTGGCGGGCCATAAAGAAGAGCACGACAATTAAGCCGATCAGCCAGGCTCCGTATTTAATGGCCGCATGGCCCAGGGAAAGGACCCTGTTCTCTTCCAGTTTGTCGTTCATCGGATTTCACCCCTTCTATAGTTTGTAGAAGAGTCCGGGCAATTATACCGCTATACCGGCGGGGATAAGAGTCGCCGAAGGGGAGAAAATAAAATTGACCATTTTCTTTGAAAGGAGGACGCAGGGGTGGCCAAAAAATATAATAAACACCGGCCGCAGAAGCGCAATATCCATCGCCGCAAGCTTTCCAAGTACCGGGAGGAGATCGCCCGGGAACTGGGGACAGCCTCCCCCAATCTCTCTCCGGGAGAAGCGGAGAAGCAGAAAAAGGCAAGCCCGGCCCGGGAGGCGACTCCCAATTTCTTTCTTGATGAAGAGAAGCCCTTGTTCTAAGGCGGCGTACATAGATATTCTCCTGCCGGCGGGCTTGTGCCGGCAGGAGAATATCTGCTAAAGCAGAAAAACCCGGGGGCGAGCCCGGAAGCGGGCCCGGCTACTGCTGCTTCAGCCGCCTGACGATAGCCTGGGCCATCTCCATGGTTCCGGCGCTCCCTCCCAGGTCGTAGGTAACCTCTTTCCCCTCTTCCAGGACTGCGGACAAGGCGGCCTCCACCCGTTCGGCAGCCTCTGCTTCCCCGATATGCCGCAGCATCATCACCGCCGAGAGGATCATGGCGGTGGGGTTGACCCGGTTCTGGCCGGCATACTTGGGGGCGCTGCCGTGGACGGGCTCGAACAGGGCCGCCTCCCGGCCCAGGTTGGCCCCGGGAGCCACGCCCAGGCCACCCACCAGGCCGGCGCAGAGATCGGAGATAATGTCGCCATACAGGTTGGGCATGACCAGGACATCGTAAAGCTGGGGCTTCTGCACCAACTGCATGGCCATGTTGTCCACAATTCGGTCCTCAAATTCCACCTGGGGATACTCCTGGGCTATTTGGCGGGCCGTCTCCAGGAAGAGTCCGTCGGTCAACTTCATGATATTGGCCTTGTGCACCGCGGTAACTTTGCGGCGCCGGTTCTTGACGGCGTATTCAAAAGCGAAGCGGACAATCCGCTCACAGGCGGGGCGGGTGATAATCTTTATGCTCTCCGCGGCATCTTCCCCCACCATATGCTCCACCCCGGCATACAAGTCTTCGGTATTCTCCCGGACCACCACCAGGTCGATCTCCCCGAAGGGGGTCCGGATGCCGGGATAATTTTTGGCCGGCCTGAGGTTGGCGTACAAATCCAGTTCCTTGCGCAGGGCCACGTTTACGCTGCGAAAACCGGAGCCCACGGGGGTGGTAATCGGTCCCTTCAGGGCCACGCCATTTTTGCGAATGGAATCGATAGCCTCCTGGGGCAGCGGGGTGCCGAAGCGCTGCAAGGCCTCCTCCCCGGCCACCACCTCTTCCCAGTGAATCTTAACTCCCGTTGCTTCGATTACGGCCAGGGTGGCGGCGCTCAGTTCGGGGCCTACGCCGTCACCCCTGATCAGCGTTACGGTATGCATCTTCTTCCTCCTTATCTATCTTTAACTGGCCGGGCCGTTCTTTCAGCCGCCCCGGCGACACCAGTTTGCCGCTTTAACGGTTTCCATAGTACTGCCGGTACCTGGCATAGGCTTGTAGAACCCGGTAGACAAAATCCCGCGTCTCCCGGTAGGGGATCTGCTCCAGGTTCTCCAGGCGGCCGTCCCAGACCCCTTCCTCCAGCCACCGGCCCACCTTCCCCCGGCCCCCGTTATAGGCGGCCAGGGCCACAACCCGGTTGCCCTGGAAAAGCTGCAGCAGGTCGGCCAGGTAGTAGGTGCCCAGCTCGATGTTAATTTCGGGCTGGAACAGCAGCTCGGGGGAAAAATCCCGGTAGCCGATCTTTCCCGCCACCCACTCCGCCGTTTCGGGCATAATCTGCATCAGGCCCCTGGCCCCCTGGGAGGAGACAGCCTCCCGGCGAAAGCCGCTTTCCACCTTGATCAGCGCGGCGATCAACAGCGGGTCCACCCGGTACTTCTCCCCGGCAGCCTCGATCTGCTCCCGGTAGTGAAACGGGTAAAAAAGTCTCCCCAGCAGCGGGCTGGTTAACAGGTATATGGCCAACAGCAGAAGCAGCACAAATCCCGTGAAGTAAAGAAACGACCTGAACAGCGGCTTACTGCCTCCCTTGAAGCTCGACTTGGAGATTCTCCCAGAAGCGGTCCACCTGGCGAGCCGTCTCTTCCAGGGTGCCGCTGTTATCGATGATCACCCGGGCATATTGCCGCTTCTTCTCCAGGGGCATCTGGGAACGGATCCGGGCCAGGGCCTCCTCCCGGCTGAGCCCGTCGCGCTCCTGCAAGCGCTTAAGCTGGACCTCCGGGGTTACATAGACCAGGAGCACCAGGTCCGTCAAATCCTGCATCCCCGCCTCGATGAGCAGGGGGATGTCGTAAACCAGCACCGCCCCGGGATTCTCCCGGCGGAGGCGCTCCGTGCGGGCGGCGATTTCCTCCCCCACCCGGGGATGGACGATGGCATTCAGCTTCCGGCGGGCAGCCGGGTCGTGAAAAACAATCTGCCCCAGGCGGGCGCGGTCGATGGTCCCGTCCTCCTGCAGGATCTCCCGGCCCAGCCACTCCACCAGCTCCCGCCATGCCGGCCGGCCCGGCTCCACCACTTCCCGGGAGATTTGATCGGCGCAGATAACCAGGGCCCCCTTGGCGGAGAGCATGCCGGCCACGGTGCTTTTCCCCGAGGCGATCCCCCCGGTCAAACCGATAATGAACATGGACAGCTCCCAAGAAAAAAGTTGACAAAGCTGGTGCCTGGCACCAAAGTTGACAAAGTTGACAAAGTTGACGTGCCTGGCACTAAATTATTGTCATTATACCAATAAAACTAAGGATAAATCCACCCAGGAGGGCGGTTTTTTCCGGGGAAAATTTGCGGGCGAGGTAGCGCCCGCAGATAGCTCCCAGGGGGACCAGGATTAACTTGGTCAGCCCCACGGCGGCCACCGTCGGCAGGAGGGGGGCGCCGATCAGGGCGGCGGCAAATCCTGCGCCGAAGGCATCTGCCGCCAGGGCCGCTCCCAGGAGCAGGGCTTCGTTCAAGCTCAAGATCCCGGACCGGTCCAGGTCCGCTCTTTCCGGCTTCTTGATCACCGCGGAAAGCTGCCGAAGAGCCCCCCGGGGGGGCGCCTCCTCCGGCTCGCTCTCTCTCCGGAGAAGCAGCCGCAGGTTCTGGCCGATGACGTAGATCCCCAGGAAGAACAAGAGCAGCCCCCCCGCCTTGCCGATCAGCTCCACAGGCAGGCAGCAGGCCAGCCGGCCGCCGATGAGCATGGAGCAGGCGATGGCCGCCGCCGACGAAGAGCAGATCACCAGCAGGGAAGGGAAGGGTATGGCCAGGCGCCGCATGCCGCAGGTCAGCCCCGCGCTGAAACCGTCCATGCTGACGGCCAGGGCCAGGAGCAGGGGGATTCCCAGGGACAAGATCGCTTCCTCCTCGACCAGGCTACATCAGTTATCATATTACCGAGGAGAAAAAGCTGTGCTTGCCAGTTACTCCTTCCCCTGGCAGCCGGGGCAGTAATAAGTGCCCCGGCCGGCAACCCTTATGCGCCGGATGGTGCAGCCGCAGCGGCAAGGCCGGCCCTGGCGGCCGTAAACCTGGAGCCGCTCCTGGAAGCGGCCCCGGTCACCCCGGGCATCTCGGTAGTCCCTGGTGCTGGTCCCCCCCCAGCGGATGCCTTCTTCCAGGGTCTCCCGGATGGCCCGGTACAGCTTGCGCCGCTCTTCTTCGCTCAATTCCGCCACCCGCTTCCGGGGGTGCAGGCCGCAGCGGAAAAGACTTTCATCCACGTAGATATTCCCCAGCCCGGCCACAAAGTGCTGATCCAGGAGCAGGGGCTTAAGGCGGGAACGCTCCCGCCGTCGGAGCAGGGCCAGGAATTGGTCTTCGTCCACCTGTTCATAGATATCGGGGCCCAGCCGGTGCAGCCCGGCATGCACCCGCTCCTCCTTTTGCTGGAAGAGCCATACCCGGCCGAATTTGCGCAGGTCCCCGAAGAACAGCCCGGAGCCGTCGGCGAAGGGCAGAAAGAGCCTCAGGGTGCCGTCGTGGGGAAGAGGGGCCTTCTCCGGCAAATAGACCAGGCGCCCGGTCATGCGCAGGTGGAAGACCAGTTCGCCCCGGTCCAGGAAGAACAAGAGAAATTTGCCCTGCCGGCCCAGCTCCTCCACCCGGCGCCCCGTCAAGCGCCGGGCAAAGAGCTCCGGCTCGGGATAGGCCACCGTTTTCGGCGTAAAAATCCGGGGCGCGGCAAACACCTTCCCCCGGACCAGGGACCGCAGCCCGCGGCGGATCACTTCTACTTCAGGCAGTTCGGGCACCGGATCCCCTCCTGGCGTCTCCTGGTATTTTTAGGTCCTTGCTCATTTCCAAAATTCCGGCCCTGGGGGCATCAGCGGCGGCGGGAAGGCCCCGCTGCCGCCTTCTACAGCGCCTGCAGGTCAGCCCAGTTCCGCCCCCATTTGACCACTGCCTTTAGGGGAACGGAGAGCTCAAAGGCCTTCTCCATCTCCCGGCGCACCAGGGGAGCAAAAAAGTTCAGTTCTTCTTCCGGCAGTTCAAAGAGGAGTTCGTCGTGAATCTGGAGGAGCATCCTGGCCTTAAAGCCCCCATCCCGGATTAAGCGGTCAATGCGGAGCATGGCCAGCTTGATAATATCGGCGGCGGAACCCTGGACCGGGGTGTTCCGGGCCATGCGCTCGGCAAAGCTGCGGCGGGCAAAATTGCTGGAGCGCAGGTCCGGCAGGTAGCGGCGGCGGTTCAGCAAGGTGGTGACGAAGCCGCGCTCCCGGGCCAGGGCGATCTCCCGCTCAATGTACTCCTTTACCCCGGGATAGCGGGCGAAGTAGTTTTCGATGTAACGGCGGGCCTCCTGGCGGGAAACCCTGAGGGTCTGAGCCAGGCCGAAGTCGCTGATCCCGTAGATAATCCCGAAGTTCACCGCCTTGGCCCGGTCCCGCATCTCCTCCGTGACCTCCTCCAGGGACACCCCGAAAACCTCGGCGGCGGTGCGCCGGTGAATATCCTGCTCCTGCCGAAAGGCCTCCACCAGGGTGGGGTCGCCGGAGAGATGGGCCAGGATGCGCAGCTCGATCTGGGAATAGTCCGCCGAGAGCAGCACCTGCCCGGGCTGGGAGGGGATGAAAGCGGCCCGAATGCGCCTCCCTTCCTCCTGGTGCAGGGGGATGTTCTGCAGGTTGGGGTCGCTGCTGCTCAGACGCCCCGTAGCGGTGACGGTCTGGTTCAAGGTAGTGAAGACCTTCCCCGTCTTGGGATCCACCTGCTGGAGCAGGGCCGAAAGGTAGGTTCCCTCCAGCTTCACCAGCTGGCGGTAGTGCAAGATATTGGCCACGATTTCGTGATGAGGAGCCAGCTCTTCCAGGACCCGGGCGTCCGTAGAGAGCCCGGTCTTGGTCCGCCGGACTACCGGCAGCTTCAACTTCTCAAAAAGGATCCGGGAAAGCTGACGGGGGGAATTGAGATTAAACTCCTCCCCGGCCTGGCTGTATATCTCCGCCTCCAGCCGCTCCAGTCGGCTTCTTATTTCCGCGGCGTAGTCCTTCAGCAGCCCGGCGTCCACGGCGATCCCTTCTCCCTCCATGCGCGCCAGGAGCCCGGCCAGGGGGAGCTCCAGATCGTAGTAAAGCCGGTCCAGCTGCTGCTCCTTCAGGAGGCGCTCCATGTGCTCCCGTAGGGCAAAGAGATGGCGGCTGCACCAGGCCAGGCGCCGCCCCCGCCCCTCCAGGGTCTTCTCCTCCTCCCCGGGATCCGGCAGGCCCAGGTACTCCTGCAGCAGGAGAGAGGGGTTGTAGCCGCCCCGGGCCGGCTCCAGCAGGTAGGCGGCCAGCCGGCTGTCGAAGACAAAGGGGGAGTGGGGGCCCTTTTTCCCCAGGTAGTGGTACAAAGGCTTGATATGGTGGCCAATGATGGATACCCTGCTCTCCCAGAGCCGCTCCAGGGCTTTCCGCGCCGCCCGGCCCCCGTCCTTTTCCAGGGAGGGGATAAAATAGTAGCCGCGCTCGCTGTCCAGGGCCAGGGCCCAAAGCACGGGCGGGAGGCGCCAGGAGGAAGGCTTCGGCTCCCCCTCCGCCAGGAGAACCAGCTCGCCCCCTTCCGGCAGCCGATCCAGCAGCGCCAGCCACCCTTCCTGGTTGACCTGCTCCACCTTCAAGTCCCCCGCCTCCCTTTCCCGGAGGGCGGGATCCTCCCCCCGAAGCCGCTTCATCCGCGCCGCCAGGGCCTTAAATTCCAGCTCCCGGAAAAGCTCCAACAGGCGGGGATAGTCGGGATCCCGGTGGCGGCACTCCTCCGGGTCCCAGGAGACCGGGACATCGCGCCGGATGGTCACCAGCTTTCGCCCCATGCGGAGTTGCTCCCGGTGCTCCCGGATCTTTTCGGCGATCTTCTCTCCCGGCTCCTCCCCCGCCTCCAGGAGCCGCTCCAGGGTCCCGTACTTCTGCAGCAGGGCCCGGGCCGTCTTGTCGCCGATCCCGGGAACCCCGGGGATGTTGTCCGAGGGGTCGCCTTTCAAGGCTTTGTAATCGATAAGCTGTTCCGGTTCCAGGCCGTACTTCTCCCGGAGCAGCTTCAAATCGAAGCGCTCCACCTGGCTGATCCCCCGGCGGCACAAGAGAACCACCGTATGGTCCCCCACCAGCTGGAGGAGATCGCCGTCCCCGGTGACCACCACCGTCTCCAGCCCTTCTGCCTCCGCCAGCCCGGTAAGGGTGCCGATAAGGTCGTCGGCCTCGAAGCCGGGGATTTCAAATTGGGGTATAGGCCAGGCCTGGAGGATCTGCTTTACCCGGGACATCTGCTCTCCCAGTTCCGGGGGCGCCTTCTCCCGCTGGCTCTTGTACTCCCGGTAAATCTCCGCTCGGAAGGAGGGGCCGGGAGGGTCGAAGGCCACGGCGATATAGTCCGGCTTCTCTTCCTCCAGAAGCCGGAAGAGCATATTGGTAAACCCCAGAACGGCGTTGGTATACTCCCCCCGGCTGCTCTGCAGCGGCGGCAGGGCGTAAAAAGCCCGAAATACCAGGCTGTTCCCATCGATCAGCAGAAACTTTCCCCTGGCTTTGCTCATGGGCGGCACCTCCTGCCTGAACCTATACTCCCATGTTAGCACAGAGCAGGCCACAATACCAGTTTTTTACCCGCCAAGGTCATGGCACACCATGAAGTTAATGGCTTCAGGAATGACCTGAGAAGCCGCCAGGATACCCACGCTGCGCAAGCCGCCTTCCCCGGGGCGGCTTAAAAAGCGCCGCCCCGGGGAAGGGAAAAAGCGGCCGGCTCCCGGCGGCAGGAGGCTAAAGGCTTTTCCTCAGCCGCTGAAAGAGCGGCATAAAATAAGGAACGGAAGCATTTCTTCCGTTCCAGCGTTGGTTCCATCGTTAAAAAGGGCAGGAGTTGAACCAATGGCTGCCTCCCTCAGCCCCCAGGGGCAAACCAAAGGGAACGTCCCCTTGGGTCATGAAGCCTCCACCCCCTGGTTCACTCTTTCCTCCTAGCGGGTCCGCCGCTTGGTAAACTCCTGGTCATCCCGGCACAGGTAGCCGATGCACTGGCGGACGGGGTCCCAGTCGTCGCCGAACTCCACTCGGCTGTTCTTAATCCGCTCGTCCTCCAGCAGGCAGCGGCCGTCCCGTTGGTTGATGCACCTTGCTTCACAGGGTACTGGCAAAAGGGCTCACCTCCGCGTCTTCAGGCTGCTATTATTTTTTCCCGAATGGGGAAAAATACTTCCTGGGATTAATTGCTGCACTCACCATGTCAGGAGGAGCCCATGAATCCAAATGTCCAGAAGTACCTGGATGAGCGTTTTGAGAAAGGAAAGCAGTTTCTTGAGTCCCAGGAAGACCTGCTGAAAGAGCTCTCCGAAACCTTTGAAGCGGAAATATGGGGCGCCCTGGAAAACCAGGCCATCTTCCGCCTGGGGCAGAAGATGGCCCTCCCTCTGCAACCGTCCCTGCAAAGCGTGGTCAACCGGCAGATCCTCTTCGCCTGGGGCCTGGGTTTCGCCGTCGGCTCCGCCGTCCTGCGGGAGAACTAGCGCCCGCCCAGCTTCCGCTTCAGGTCCGCCATCTCTATGGCGGCCAGGGCGGCGTCCCAGCCCTTGTTGCCGGCCTTGGTGCCGGCCCTTTCGATGGCCTGTTCCAAGGTATCGGCGGTAATGACCCCGAAAATAGTCGGCACCCCGGTCTCCAGGCTAACCTTGGCCACTCCCTTGGCCGCCTCGGCGGCCACGTATTCGAAGTGCGGCGTGGCCCCCCGGATGACCGCCCCCAGACAGATAACGGCGTCGTAGCGCCCGCTGCGCGCCGCCATCTGGGCGGCCAGGGGAAGCTCGAAAGCCCCGGGAATCCAGATGACCTCGATATTATCTTCCGCGGCATCGTGGCGCTTCAAGGCATCCAGGGCCCCGCCCAGAAGGCGGTTGGAGATGAATTCGTTGAAACGACTGACGATCAGGGCAAAGCGATAATCCCGGGCAACCAGTTGTCCTTCAAAGATTTTCAATTCTCTTCACCTCGTTCCTGTTTTCCGGCCCTTACCGGGGTTAGCTTAATTTAAGGTAGTGGCCCAGCTTCTCCTTTTTCGTGGCTAGATACTTGCAGTTGTAGCGGCTGGGATTTATCTCCAGGGGGACCCGCTCCACAATATTCAGTCCGTAGCCTTCCAGCCCCTTGATCTTGCGGGGGTTGTTGGTCAGCAGGCGGATCTTGCGCACCCCCAGGTCCACCAGGATCTGGGCCCCTACTCCGTAGTCCCGGAGGTCGGGGGGGAAGCCCAGGGCCTCGTTGGCTTCCACAGTATCCTTACCCTGGTCCTGCAGCTGGTAGGCTTTCAACTTATTCAGCAGCCCGATGCCCCGGCCCTCCTGGCGCATGTACACCAGGACGCCGCTGCCGTTCTCCTCGATCTGCTTCATGGCCTGGTGCAGTTGATTGCCGCAATCGCAGCGCAGGGAGGCGAAAACGTCTCCGGTGAGGCACTCGGAGTGCACGCGGACCAGAACGGGCTGTTCCGGGTCGATCTCCCCCTTGACCAGGGCCAGGTGGTCCTGGTTGTCGATGCTGTTCTGATAGGCGATCAGGCGGAAATTGCCGTATTCCGTGGGGAAGTCCGCCTCCGCCACCTGCCAGACCAGCTTCTCCTTCTTCATGCGGTACTTGATCAGGTCGGCGATGGTAATAATCTTCAAGCCGTGAAGGCGGCAAAATTCCATCAACTGGGGCACCCGGGCCATGGTCCCGTCTTCGTTCATGATTTCGCAGATCACCCCCGCCGGCTCCAGGCCCGCCAGCTTGGCCAGGTCCACGGCCGCTTCCGTGTGGCCGGCCCGGCGCAGAACCCCTCCCTCCATGGCCTGGAGGGGGAAGATATGGCCGGGGCGCCGCAGGTCCTCGGGCCTGGTGGCCGGGTCGATGAGGGCCTGGACAGTCTTGGCCCGCTCGTGGGCGGAGATGCCGGTGGTCACCGTCTTGGCATCCACGGAAACAGTAAAGGCCGTCCCCATGGTGTCAGTGTTGTGGGTGACCATCAGGGGCAGATCCAGCTCCTGGAGCCTCTGCCCGGTCAGGGGGACGCAAACCAGCCCCCGGCCGTGGCACACCATGAAGTTAATGGCTTCCGGGGTGACCTTGGAAGCCGCCAGGACCAGGTCTCCTTCGTTCTCCCGGTCTTCGTCGTCCACAACCACAATCATCCGGCCTTCTCTAAGATCGGCTACTGCTTCCTCGATGGTGTTGAATTTCATCCGTGCTCCCCTCTCTCCTGTACCGTCTACTACTGGGCGGCAATAGAAAAAATACTAATATTACAGAAAACCGTTCTGGAGCAGATACTCCACGGTAATTCCCCTCTCTTTTGCTTCCTCCTGGGAGGCCATGGGCTGGAGCAGCTTCTCCACGTACTTGCCGATGAGGTCTGTTTCCAGGTTGACCTCCGCCCCCACTTCCAGTTCCCCCAGGGTGGTCTCCCGGGCGGTGTGGGGAATCAGGGAGAAGCTGAACCCGCCTTCCTCCACGTCGATCACGGTAAGGCTGACCCCGTCCACGGCCACGGAGCCCTTGGGGATAATGTAGCGCAGGAGCGGCGCCGGCGCCTGGACCGTGTAGACCAGGGCGATGCCTTCGGCTCGCTTCCGGGAGATCCGCCCCACCCCGTCGATATGCCCGCTGACCAGGTGCCCCCCCAGGCGATCCCCCAGGGCCAGGGCCCGTTCCAGGTTGACCGGGCTTCCGGGAGGGAGGCGGTACAAATTGGTTTTGCGCAAAGTCTCGGGCATGACCCGGGCGGTAAACAGATCCCGGCCCAGGCCGGTTACAGTAAGACAAACCCCGTTGACGGCGATGCTGTCCCCCACCCGGGTCCCTTCCAGGACCCGGCGGGCCTTGATGGACAGCTCCACCCCGCCGGGGGAGCCTGCCCGGCTCACCAGCCGCCCTTTCTCTTCAATAATGCCGGTAAACAAAAGCCTCACCTCCCCGGGTAGCCGATGATGAGCAGGTCCTGGTGGAACTGTTTCAGTTCCACGTCTTTCAGCGACCAGCTCTCCTTCAGGGAAGCCACCCCTTCCCCGGAAAAAGGGGTGGGCGCCTCCCTTCCCCCGCAGATAATGGGGGCCACAAAGAGAAACAGCTTGTCAACCAGGTCGCGCTCCAGAAAAGCGTAGTTCAGGGTCCCTCCCCCCTCCACCAGGACGGAGGTCATCTCCCTCTTGCCCAGGGCCTGCAGCAGGGCCTTCAAGTCCACCCGTCCCTTCTCTTCGGGAAGGAGCAGGACCTCCACCCCCCGTTCCTTCAACAGGGCGCATTTGTCCGGCGAAGCCTGCTCCGTGGTGGCCAGGATGGTAGGCGCCGGGGAACTCCGGTTGATTACCCGGGCCTCCAGGGGGAGGCGGCCCCGGCTGTCCACCACCACCCGGGCGGCATCTTTCCCGCCGCCGCCCTCCAGCCTGGTGGTCAGGCGGGGATCGTCCCGCAGCACCGTCTCGATGCCGACAATAACGGCATCCACCTGATCTCGGAGGCGGTGGACAAACTGGCGCGCCTTCTCCCCGGTAATCCACCGGGACTCCCCCGTGCGGGTGGCTATCTTCCCGTCCAGGGTCATCGCCGCCTTCACCATGACAAAGGGGATCCCCGTGGTGATGTACTTGATGAAGGCCTCGTTCAAGCGCCGTGCTTGCTCCTCCAGGAGACCGACCTCCACTTCGATCCCGGCTTCCCTCAACCTTTGGAAGCCTTTGCCCGAAACCAGGGGGTTGGGATCTTCCATGGCGGCCACCACCTTGGAGACTCCCGCCTTGATAAGGGCCTCCACACAGGGAGGCGTCCGCCCGTGGTGGCAGCAGGGCTCCAGGTTGATGTAGAGCACCGCTCCCCGGGCCCTCTTTCCCGCCTTGTTTAAAGCGATGATCTCGGCGTGGGGCGTCCCCGCGGCCAGGTGGCCGCCGCTCCCCACCACCTCCTCTTCCTTGACCAGCACCGCCCCCACCATGGGATTGGGGCTGGTCCTTCCCCGCCCTTGCCGGGCCAGGTCCAGGGCCATCCACATAAAGCGCTCGTCAACATCCACCGCCCACACCCCCAGGCGCAACTGACAAATCAGCCCTGAGGGAAATCCCCCAGGGCCTGGAAGAGATCAACGACTAAAGCAAATGGATTAGCCGCCGTTTCTTCTCCCTTCCAGACTATACTGTCGGCTCTGGACTTTCACCAGATCGGCCTTGCGGCTCGCGGGCTTGACTCCCGAGGGAGCTCACCGCCGGTTCGGAATTGAGGTTAACCCTCTCACCAGACCCCGAAGAAAACGGTCAAGTAAATTATAGCACAAGCCTTTTCAATTTTAAACCGCCCTTGTGGGGCCGCCCAGGGACTTGAAGGCCTGGATCAGATCCATCCCCGAGGGGGACTGGAACACCGCCGACCCGGCCACCAGCACTGTGGCGCCGGCCTCCACCACCTCCCGGGCCGTCTCCCCGTTGATCCCCCCGTCCACCTGCAGTTCCACCGGGAGTCCCTCCCGGCGGATGAAGTCCGCCAGGAACCTGATCTTGGGCAGGACGGCGGGTATAAAAGCCTGCCCGCCCATGCCTGGGTTTACGCTCATCACCAGGACCAGGTCCACCAGATCCCAGACGTAGCGCAAGGCCTCCGGGGGCGTAGCCGGGTTGAGGGCCACCCCCGCTTTCAGGCCCAAATCCCGAATCTCCTTCAAAAGCCGGTGGAGGTGGCGGGTGGCTTCCAGGTGCACGGTAATATTCTGCACCCCCGCCCGGGCAAAGGACTCCAGCTGCCGCTCGGGATTCTCGATCATCAGGTGGGCGTCAAAGAAGAGGTCGGTATGCTTCCGCAGGGAGGCCACCACCTGGGGACCGAAGGTCAGGGCCGGAACGAAATGGCCGTCCATAATATCCAGGTGAATCCAGTCCGCCCCGGCGGCCTCCACGCGCCGGATCTCTTCCCCCAGGCGGCTGTAGTCGGCGGACAATATGGAGGGTGCTACTTTAATGCCGGCTTGGTTCATCTTTTCTTCTCCTGTTCCTCAAGTTCTTCATAGAGAAGCAGGTAATGCTGGTAGCGCAGGGGGTGAACCACCTCTTGCGCCACGGCCTCCCGGACGGCGCAGTCCGGTTCCCGGCGGTGGGTGCAGTTCCGGAAGGCACACTTCCCGGCCAGGGAAGCCATCTCCGGGAAAAGGGCGGAAAGTTCGGCGGCCTCCAGCTTCTCCACCCACAAGCGGGTAAAGCCGGGGGTATCCACCACCAGCCCCCCCTCTTTCAGGGGCAGGAGCATCGCCGCCCGGGTGGTGTGGCGGCCGCGCCCCAGCCGGGGGCTGACCTCTCCTGTTTCCAGGTCAAAATCGGGTTGCAATGAATTGAGCAGGGTCGACTTGCCCACCCCCGAGGGGCCGGCGAAGACGGAGCAGCGGTCTTTCAGGGCCGCTTTCAGTTCCCGGTTCTCCCTCCCCTTGGCGGTAAAAAGGTGCCGGTACGGGAAAGCCTTCACCACCTGCCGGGTCTCGGCCAGCATCTCCGCGTCGGCCAGGTCAATCTTAGTAATACAAATAATTCCTTCCATGCCCTGCTGCTCCACCTGAACCAGGAGACGGGTGGCCAGGAACCAATCCGGCGGGGGGTTGCAGATGGAGAGCACCACCACCACCTGGTCCACGTTGGCTACCGGAGGGCGAAGCAGGCAGGTCCGGCGGGGATGGATCTTTTCAATCACCTTCTCCCGGGGAGAAAAAGAGACCCGGTCCCCCACCAGAGGGGCCAGCTTCTCCTTTTTAAGCTTTCCCCGGGCCCGGCACAGGGTGACCTCCCCCCGGTCATCCCGAACGGCAAAGAATCCGCCCGAGGCCCTAACCACTATTCCTTCCAGCAACCCGACCCCCTTTTGCCTTTTGGTTTAGGTCTAGTTGTTTTCCTCTTCCTCCAGGGGCTCCTCCTCTTCTGCCGCCTCCTCCCCGGGGCCGCTGCTAATCACCAGGTCCACCGATTGCCCCGGCTGCACGTTGCTGCCGCCCTCGGGAAACTGGGCGATTACCGTCCCCGCGGGGCTGTCTGACTGCTCCTCGCGGATCTGGCGCACCTTGAGCCCGTTTTCGCGCAAGTAGGCTTCCGCCTCTTCCCTGCTCTTCCCCTTAAGGTTGGCAATGGGGAAAGGCCTGCCGCCCATGCTGACATAGACGGTGATCTCGTCCCCGGGAGCAACCCGGAACCCTTCATCGGGCACCTGCCGGAAGATCTTCCCTTCCGGCTCCTCTTCATTGTACTCGCGAATAAATCTTAGCTTGAGATCCAGGTCCTGGGCGATAATCCGCGCCTCCATCTCCGTCCGCTGGAGCAGGTTCGGGGTCAGCACATATTCAGGCCCGTTGCTGAGCACCAGGGCCACCTCGCTCCCCTCGCGCACCTTGCGCCCCGGCCGCGGTTCAACCCGGATTACATTCCCCTTGGGGACCACGTTGTCGAAAACCTGCTCCTTGATGGTATATCGAAGGCCGGCCTCCTCCAGGAGGGCCACCGCATCATCCAGGGGCATCTCCTGCACGTCGGGAACGGTAACCTCGGGCACCAGGATAAAGCTTTTCAGGGCCAGGTAGCCGGCCAGCAGGCAGATCCCCAGGAATACCACCACCAGCAGGGGGATGAACCAGGGCCTTTTCCATATCTTGGCCTTCTGCTTGTTATTATGAAACTTGGAGGCCTCCACAATGATCGTCTCCTCCTCATCAACCTTGTGGTTGTTGGGAACAGCGCGGGCCATTCCTTTTTCCTGGAAATAGATCAGGTCCTCCAGGAAGCTTTGGGCGTTCAGGTAGCGCTGGGAGGGCGCTTTCTGCATCGCCTTGAGAATAATCCGCTCCAGCGGCTCGGGAATGCTCTTATTCAACTGCCGCGGCGGGACAATTTTCTCCTGGACATGTTTCATGGCCACGGATATGGGACTGACCCCGGAAAAAGGCACCTGGCCGGTAACCATCTCGTAGAGGATTACACCTAGGGAGTAAAGGTCGGAATGCTTCCCCGCCTGGCCGCCCCGGGCCTGCTCCGGGGAAAAGTAGTGCACGGAGCCCACGATGGCGTCGGTACAGGTCAGGGTGGAACCGTCGGCGGCCAGTGCCACTCCGAAATCGGCCACCTTCACCTGGCCGTCGGGGGTAAAGAGAATATTCTGGGGCTTGATATCCCGGTGGATCACCCCGGCCGCGTGGGCTTGAACCAGGGCTTCGGCAATCTGGCGGGCGATGGAGACCGCCTCCTGGGCGGGGAGGCGCCCCCGCTCCCGGATATACTGCTTCAGGTTTTTCCCCAGGACATACTCCATGACAATGTAGTGGGTTTCCCCTTCCTGGCCCACGTCGTAAATATTGACAATATTGGGATGGGACAACCGGGCCGCCGCCTGGGCCTCCCGGCGGAAGCGGCGGATGAAGTCGGGATCCCCCGTCATCTGGTCCTTAAGAATTTTTATGGCCACATGGCGATTAAGGAGGTGATCCCGTCCCAGGTAGACCCGGGCCATCCCTCCCTCTCCGATTTTCTCCAGCAACTCGTACCGGTCTGCCAGCATTTTACCTACCATTATTTCTGCCTCCTGCTGTCTCTGGCCAATACCACGGTAATGTTGTCAAAACCGCCCCTCTTGTTGGCCAGATCGATCAAGGCCTTGGCCAGCCGGTTCAGGTCGTCATGCTTCAGGTACAAGGAGAGAATCTCCTCCTCCCGCACCAGGGAAGTCAACCCGTCGGTACAAAAAATTAAACCGAAGCCTTCCTCCAGTTCCTGCTGGATGAGGTCGATCTTGATCTCGGGTGAAGAACCCAGGGCCCGGGTCAGGATGTGGCGCTGGGGGTGCCCCTGGGCTTCATCGGGGCTGATATCTCCGGCCTGGATCATCTCGCCCAGCAGGGAATGGTCCTCCGTCAGCAGGCGGATCTGCTCCCCGTTCACCAGGTAAGCGCGGCTGTCGCCCACATGGCCGATGGTCAGGTGGCCGTCGGCAACCAGGCCCATGGTCAGGGTGGTCCCCATCCCCTGCTTGGTGCTGTCCGCGGAGGACTGCTCCAGGAGAGCGTGGTTGGCTTTATACATTAAATTTTGCACAAATTCGGCCAACTGGCTCTTGGGGGCGCCGGTCAACTCCTGCTCCATCTCGCCCCAATGCTGCTCCAGGATTTCCACCGCCAGGTTGCTGGCCACGTCGCCGGCCTGGTGCCCTCCCAGGCCGTCGGCCACCGCCAACAGATGGAGCCGGGGGCTCTGCTTGATCAGGAAGCTGTCTTCATTTCGGGAGCGCTCCCTCCCCGGATGGGTAAGGCCAATAACCTGCAACAGGGCACCTCTCCTCCTGCCGGTATCGTAAAATTCTCCTTAAGTCGACAATAAAAAATATCATGATCAGTATAGCAAATTGAATTTAAAATGGCAACGCTGCTGCCCCTTTTAAGACGGTGGGCAGGATGCGGTACGGCCGGGCAGTTTCAAGGCCCTTTTTTCTCCCAGAGAGCCATAAAGAAGCCGTCGGTCCCGTCCCGGTGAGGCAGCAGCTCCAGGGTGCCGCCGCGGGGCCGGGCACCGGCGGCAACGCCGGGCAGGCGGCTCTCCTCCACCAGGACCAGGTCGGGGAAGGCCCGGCCAAAGCGCTGGGCCACCGCTTCCGTCTCCTCCTGCTCGTTGGTGCAGACGCTGTAGAGAAGACGGCCCCCCGGGGCCAGGAGGGAGTAGGCCCCCCGGAGCAGCTCCAGCTGCCGCTCCTGCATCGCCACGAGATCCTCAGGCCGGCGGCGCCACTTTAACTCCGGCAGCCGGCGCAGGACGCCCAGGCCGCTGCAGGGGGCGTCCACCAGGATATACGGGGAGGGGGAGAGGGGCAGGGCGGCGGGATGGCGGCCGTCTCCGAGAACGGTCCTGATGCAGGTGAGCCCCAGCCTGGCCGCCGCCTTCTCCACCAGGCGCAGGCGCTGGGGATATATATCCACGGCAGCCACCTCCCCCCGATCCTCCATGAGCTCCGCCAGGTGGGTAGTCTTCCCCCCGGGAGCGCTGCACAGGTCCACCACCTGCGCCCCGGGCCGGGGTTCCAGGAGAAGCGATACCAGCATCGACCCCTCGCCCTGGATGGTAAACAGACCTTCCCGGTAGCTCTCCAGCCGGTCCGGGGGGGAGTTCACGGAGAGGTAGAGGGCTCCGGGGACAATGGGGGAAGGAGTCGCCCCGGCTCCCTCCCGCTCCAGCCTCTCCTGCAGCTCTTCCACCGTCACCCGAAGGCGGTTGGGGCGGATGGAGAGGGGGGAGACTTCGTTGTTGGCCCGGCACAGGGCCTCGGTCTCCGCGGCGCCGTAGCGGTCCAGCCAGCGCCGGACCAGCCAGGGGGGGTGGCTGTATTTCAAGGCCAGGTAGGCGGTCAAATCTCGGGCCGGGTCGGGCCAGGGCAGGGATTCTCTATTCTCGCTCAGGCGCCGCAGGACGGCGTTGGCCAGGCCGGCCACCCCGCGGTGGCCGTAGCGCCGGGCCAGCCGGACCCCTTCGTCGATGACGGCGTGGGGGGGAATCCGCTGGGCGTACAGCAGCTGGTAGGCGCTCAAGCGGAGCAAGTTCCTGATCCAGGGGGTAAATCGGGAAAGGGGCTGCTTCAAGAAGAGCCCCAGGGCCCAGTCCAGGGTATTCAAGTGCTGCAGGGTTCCCTGGGCGATGCGCAGGGCCAGGGCCCGGTCCCGGGAAGAGAGGCCGCCGGCCAGGGAAGGAAAGACCAGGTTAAGGTAAGCCTCGTCCCGTTCCACCCGTACCAGGGCCTTTAAGGCCGCTTCCCGTGCTGTGGGGAGACTTTTGCTCATCCTTTGCTCCCTGCCTCAATTATTCCCGGGAGTCAAAGCGTTCTCCGGGAGCCACCCGGTAGCCTCGGCAGAAGTCGCCCGCCGAAATGGCCTTCTTCCCTTCCGGCTGCACCTCCAGCACCGTCAGGGCTCCGTCGCCGGCGGCCACGGTAAAGGACTCCGGGGAGACCGCCAGCAACTCCCCAGGCCGGCCCTCCCCCGGCCCTTTTTCAGGGGCGGGAGGGGCGGCGCGCCAGATCTTCAGGCGGCGGCCCCGGAAAAAGGTAAAGGCTCCCGGCCGGGGATTCAAGCCCCGGATCTGATTGTAGAGCTCCCAGGCGCTTCTTCTCCAGTCCAGCCGCTCCTCCTCCGGGGTTAAGGGAGGCGCCAGGGTGGCTGCGGCATGGTCCTGGGGCTTAAATACCGCTTCGCCGGAGGCCAGCTGGTCCACCGCCTGCAGGAGCAGCCGGGCCCCCAGGGAAGCCAGGCGATCGTGGAGAGTGCCCGTGGTATCGTCAATGCGGATGGGCACCGCTTCCTGGAGGATAATATCCCCGGCGTCCATCTGAGGATTCATCTTGATCACCGTTACCCCGGTGCTCTCCTCCCCGGCCATTACGGCCCGGTGTATGGGGGCCGCTCCCCGGTAGGCGGGCAGGAGGGAAGCATGCAGGTTGATGCAGCCCAGGGGAGGGTAGTCCAGGAGGGCGGGAGGAAGGATCTTGCCGTAGGCCACGGTGATCACCAGGTCGGGAGCCAGGCCCTCCAGCCACTCCCAGAAGGAGGGATCCTTCAAGCCGGCCGGCTGGCTGAGCGCCACCCCGTTTTTCAGGGCCCACTCCTTCACCGGGGATACGCTGAGCCGCCGTCCCCGCCCCCGGGGGCGGTCCGGCCGGGTTACGATCCCCGCCAGCCGGTGCCGGCTTTCCCGGATTAGCTCCAGGGAAGGGAGGGCAAAGGCCGGCGTCCCCATAAAGAGCAGCTTCAGTTCTTTCATCTGTCTTCACCCGGGCTTTCCCCGGGCTCGAGGATCTTCTTAGCCCGGTCGATAAAGAGAATACCCTGGAGGTGATCCAGTTCGTGCTGCAAAGCCCGGGCCAGGAGGCCCTCCCCTTCCAGGCGGAACTCTCGTCCCTGGCGATCCAGAGCCTGGACCGCCACCCATTCCGCCCGGGGAACTTCGCCCGAAATTCCGGGGAGGCTCAGGCAGCCCTCCAGATCCAGGACCTCCCCCCTGGCTTCCAGCAGAACGGGGTTGATCAATTCCAGCAACCGGCCGTCCCCGATATCGATAACCACCAGTTGCTTGGAGATGCCAATTTGCGGAGCAGCCAGCCCCACCCCTTTGGCATGGTACATCGTTTCCGCCATATCGTCCAAAAGATTTAAAATGACCCGGTCGATGGTCCGAACCGGGTGGGCCTGGGCGCGCAAAACGGCACTATCCCCGGCAACCAGTTTTCGAAGGGCCATAGGCCAACACCTCCAGGCCCATTATAACACCATCTGGGGATTAAAATCCACCGACAAGCGGCAGCGCAGGGGGGGCTTCCGGCTGCGGAAGGCCAGGACCGCCCTCCGGAGAGAGGGGGCCAGGGCCGCCAGTCGCTCCCCCTTCAGGATGATTTGAATGCGGAAGTAGTTTTTCAGCTTAAACAGGGGCGCCGGGGCGGGACCCAGGATCTCCCCGTACTCCCGGTAGCTCTCCAGGAGGCGGGCAAATTCCTCCGCCTCCGCCCAGAGGGGCTCCTCCTCTTCCCCGATGAAGAGAAAGCGGATCAGGTCCGTAAAGGGCGGGTAGGAGAGCTCCCGGCGCCGCTGCAGCTCCTGTTGGGAGAAAGCCAGGTAGTCATGCTCCGCGGCGGCCAGAATGCTGTAGTGCCGGGGGTGGTAGGTCTGGATGATCACCCGCCCCTCCCTGGGCCCCCGGCCGGCCCGTCCGGATACCTGGGTCAGCAGTTGGAAGGTCCGCTCCCCGGCCCGGAAGTCGGGAAGGTTCAAAGCGGTGTCGGCGGTGATCACCCCTACCAGGGTCACCCCGGGAAAGTTGAAGCCCTTGGCGATCATCTGGGTGCCGATAAGAATGCGGGCCTCGCCGGCCCGGAAGCGGCGGTAGAGCTGTTGGTGGGAGCCGCGGCGAGTCGTGGTATCGCTGTCCATGCGGACCAGCGGCTCCCCGGGGAAAAGTTTTCTTACCTCCTTCTCCACCCGTTCCGTCCCGGCCCCGAAATAGCGAATCTGGACTCCCCCGCAGCCGGGGCAGGTCCGGGGCACCTCTGCCCGGTAGGAACAGTAGTGGCAGATCATCCCCTCCCCCTCCAGGTGCAGGGTCAGGGAGACGGCGCAGCGGGGGCAGCGGGCCACGTAGCCGCATTCCCGGCAAAGGACAAAACTGGCGAAGCCGCGCCGGTTTAAAAAGAGCAGCACCTGCTCCCCCCGCCCCAGGACCTGCTCCATGGCCTCCAGGAGCCTTCGGCTGAAGATGAGCCGGTGCCCCTCCTTCAGCTCCCGGCGCATATCCACGATCTCCACCGGGGGCAGATCCCCGGGGGTCACCCGGGAGCTCATGGTCAGGATGGCGGAGCGGCCCTGCAGCCCCTCGTAGTAGCTCTCCAGGGAGGGGGTGGCGCTGCCCAGGACCAGGACGCCCCGGTGATAGCGCGTTCTCCACCAGGCCACCTCCCGGGCATGGTAGCGGGGCGCCTCCTCCTGCTTGTAGCTGTTCTCGTGCTCTTCATCGAGGATAATTAAACCCAGCTTCTCCAGGGGCGCAAAAACGGCGGAGCGAGGCCCCAGGACCACCGGGGCGCGTCCCTCCCGGATCCGGTTCCAGGCTTCCACCTTCTCCCCGGGGGAAAGAGCGCTGTGGAGCAGGGCCACCTTCCCGGGAAAGCGCCGCTGGAAATGCTCGATCATCTGGGGGGTAAGGGCAATCTCCGGGACCAGGAGGATAGCTCCCTTCCCCTGCTCCAGGCAGTCCCGGATTAGGCGCAGGTATACCTCCGTCTTCCCGCTGCCCGTAATGCCGTGGAGCAGAAACTTCCGGGGAGCGGATTCCGCCAGGGCGGCCCGGATTTCCTTGTACGCCGCCTGCTGCTCCTCCTGCAGCACCGGAGGCTCCTCCGGCGGAAGGCTCTCCGCTTCCGGGAGAAGCTCCTCCAAAGAGAGCAGCCCTTTTTTCTGCAAGGCCTTCAGGGCGGAACCGGGGGCCCCGGCAGCCTTCAGGGCTTCCGCCGGGGGGAGGGGCCCTCTCTCCAGCAGCACCCGCAGCAGCCTTTGCTGGGCCGGGGCCCTGGAGAGATCCGCTTCCGCCGCCCCGGGGACGGCCCTGACCAGCCGCTTCCTGCGGGGGCCTCCTGTCTTCCCCCGGCGGTAGCCGGCGGGGAGAAGGGCGTGCACCGCCTCGATGCGGCGGCAGTAGTAGCGGTGGGCCAGCCAGGAGATCAGGGCCAGCTGCTCCTTCTGCAGCAGGGGCTCCGGGGCCGCCAGCGCCATAATCTCCTTGGCCTCCTGGATATCCGGCTCCCGCAGCAGCCGCAGCACGTAGCCCTGGCAGCGGCGCGCCCCGAAGGGCACCTTCACCAGGCATCCCGGCTTAACCTTCCCCTGCAGCTCCGGAGGAATATGGTAGTGAAAAGGGCGATCCAGCGCATCTGTTACCTGGTCGATTAAAACTTCGGCATACTCCAACTTTTCTCCCCTCCGGTGCCTGGCACGTCAACTTTGTCAACTTGGCAGAAAATTCAGATTTTTAGTATCTGGCCCGGCGATTTGCCAACTTTATATTTGTACCGTTATTTGATACAATAGGAGCCAAGGGGGTGGAGAGGCTTGTTTTTTGCCGGTCACTCGGTAAAAGAAGTGATTCACCGGAACCGAAGCTGGCTGTTTATGGCCGCGGCCCTATTTATCGCCAGCGGGGTCTTCTTCTACTACCGGTTCCCCGGAACCGGCGGGCTTGCCGACTTGCTGGCGGGAGAGGCCGGCCTGCAGATGGACCAACTGCAGAAGCTGGTGAACTTTATAGTGAACCTGCCCGCCCCGGCGGCGGTGGCCTTTATCTTTATCAACAATTTCTTGTCCACCGTGCAGATGCTTCTGCTGGGGGCCGGGCTGGGAATTATGCCCCTGATTACCCTCGCGCTAAACGGGGCCCTGGTGGGCGCTACCGCGGCCGCGGCTGTCTCCGAAGGGACCAATCTATTTAAGCTGATCTGCTTCGGGATTCTCCCCCACGGGATCTTTGAACTGGGGGCCTTCTTCCTGGCGGGAGCCCTGGGACTCAAGTTCGGCTACCACTGTGTGGCCTCCCCCCTGCCCGGGCTCAACCGCTTCCAGAGCTTTAAGTATATCTGGAAAGAAGCCATCTCCATCCTGCCGCTGGTGGTCTCCCTCCTGGCCCTGGCCGCCCTGGTGGAGATGACCATTACCCCGCTGCTTATCACTCGCTTTCTTTAGAAGAAGCCTCTCCTTCTTCCGGCCTCAGCAAGGGGGCGACCCGGTCCAGGAGGCGGTGGGCCAGTTCCTCCTTCCCCATCAAGGGCAGCTCTTCCATCTCACCCTGCCTGTTGATCAACTTGACCTGATTGGTTTCCACGGCAAAGCCGCACCCCGGCGTGGAAGGATTGTTGACCACAATCAGGTCCAGATTTTTCTCCTTTAATTTCAAGCGGGCATGCTCCACGGGGGCCTCCGTCTCCACGGCAAAGCCCACCAGCACCCGGTCGCCCTTCTGCCGGCCCAACTCCTTCAAAATATCCGGGTTGGCCACCAGCTCCAGGGACAAGGAAGACTCCTTTTTCTTTAATTTCTGAGGGGCCGCATCCGCGGGCCGGTAATCCGCCACCGCCGCCGTTTTAACTACCAGGCGGCAGCGGGAGTAGTGTTCCAGGACGGCCCGGTACATCTGCTCCGCCGTCTCCACGGCCACGACGGCAACCCCGGGAGGAGGCTTCAGTTCCGTGGGCCCGGTCACCAGGATTACCTCCGCTCCCCGCTCCTGCAGCGCCCGGGCCACGGCAAAGCCCATCCGGCCCGTGGAGGCGTTGCTGATAAAGCGGACGGGGTCCAGGTGCTCCCGGGTCGGCCCCGCCGTTACCAGGGCCCGGACTCCGGCAAAATCCTTGGGGCTCAGGACGGCCCGGACATAATTGAAGATCTCCGCCGGCTCCGGCATTCTTCCCCGCCCGATAACCCCGCAGGCCAGCCGGCCGCAGTCGGGAGTCATGATCCGGCAGCCCCGGGCCCGCAAGCGCTCCAGGTTCTCCTGGACCGCCGGGTGCTCATACATATTCTCATTCATGGAGGGAACCAGCACCACCGGACAGCGCACGGCCAGGAAGAGGGTGGTTAAAAGGTTGTCGGCGATCCCGGCGGCCATCTTGGCCAGGGTATTGGCTGTTGCCGGGGCGACCACCAGGACCCGGGCCTCTTCGGCCAGTTCCACATGGCGCACCCGCTCCCCGCTCAAGGGGGCAAAAAGGTCCGTAAATACCTGGCGGCCGGTTATAGTCTGCAGGGTCAGCGGCGTTATGAAGCGCTGGGCGGAAGGGGTCATCACCACCTGGACCTCCTCCCCGCTGCGGACAAAAAGGCGGGCCAGCTCCGCCGCCTTGTACGCCGCGATCCCTCCTGTTATGCCCAGTATAACGGTCTTCACAAGTGCTCCTCCTATTTGATCCCGTCTTTCGTGCGCTCGTAGGCAATCTTGCCGCTGTTGATCTCGTGCAAGGCGATGGTAACCTCTTTCCGCGAGGAGCATTCCACCAGCGGCGGGCTGCCGTCTCGCAGCTGGCGACCGCGCTTGGCGGCAGCGATAACCAGGGTGTACTTGCTGTCTACTTTATCCAGCAGTTCATCGATGGACGGGTAGATCATCTAATTCGCCTCCCAGCAGGGGGGAGCAGCCCCCCGTTTAACTCTGCATTTTTCCGCGGTGATCACGGCATTGATCAGGCCGGCCGTCTCCTCCAGCCGGTCGTTGACAATCAGGTAGTCATACTCCGTATAAAGGGCTATCTCCTTCTCCGCTTCCGCCAGGCGCCTCCGGATCTGTTCCTCGCTCTCGGTGCCCCGGCAGCAGATCCGCTCCACCAGGGCCTCCCAGCTAGGGGGCACCATGAAGATCATTACGGTGTCGGGAACCTGCCGGCGGACCTGGAGCGCTCCCTGGACATCGATCTCCAGGAGAACATCCCGCCCCCGCTCCAGCTGCTCCAGGGTAGTCTCCTTCAAGGTCCCGTAATATTCGCCGTGAACCTTGGCCCACTCCAGAAAGGCTTCCTCGTGGATGAGCTTTCTAAAATGTTCGGGGGTAGTGAAATAATAGTCGCAGCCGTCCACTTCCCCCGGGCGGGGGTGCCGGGTAGTCAGGGAAACGGAGATCACCAGGTCTGGACGCATTTTTAGCAGATGCTGGCAAACGGTGCCCTTGCCTACCCCCGAGGGGCCGGAGAGGACCAGCAATAGACCCTTGGCCATATATATCTCCCGCTACTCTCCTTCTTCGTTAATTACCGTCTCCCGGTTCTGCAGGCGGTGCTTCACCGTCTCCGGCTGCACTGCCGACAAGATGACGTGTCCGCTGTCGGCCACGATGACCGACCTGGTCCGCCGTCCATAGGTGGCATCGATAAGCATACCCCGGTCCCTGGCTTCGCTGATGACCCGTTTGATGGGAGCGGAATCAGGGCTGACGATGGCAATAATCCGGCCGGCGGAAACGATATTCCCAAAGCCGATGTTAATTAATTTAATATCCATCCCTGCCTCCCTGACCTCCTTACTCGATATTCTGGATCTGTTCCCTCATCTTATCCAGCTCAGATTTAATGGCGATGACCTGGCTGGTTAACCAGTAATCGGCGGACTTGGAGCCCACCGTATTGATCTCCCGGAACATCTCCTGGGCGATAAAATCCAGCCGGCGCCCCCAGGGCCCGGGCCCGGACATGGTTTGAATAAAGGCTTCCAGGTGGCTCTGCAGCCGGACCAGTTCCTCATTGATGTCCATCCTTTCCGCCAGGAGGGCGGCTTCCATGAGCAGGCGGTTCTCTTCCAGCTGGCCCGTCAGCATCTCCTTGAACTTCTGTTCCAGGCGGCGACGATGTTCCTCCTGGATGGCGGGGGCCCGCTCGGCGATCAACCGGACCGCGGCGGAGATGGCCCGGCAGCGCTCGTCCAAATCGGCGGCCAGGTTCTTCCCCTCCTCCTCCCGACGCCGGATTAGCTGCTCTAAAGCCTCTTCCAGCGCCTCCTGCAAGGGCGGCCAGACCTCCTCCTCGGAGGGCATCTCCCCTTGCACGCTGAGAACGTCGGGCAGCCCGCCCAGAAATTCCAGGGGGATGCTTGCCGGCAGGGAAAAAAGCCGGGCCAGCTCCTCCAGGGAACGGTAGTAGGCCTCCGCCAGAGGGCGGTTCACCTCTACGGTGAAGAGGCCGGCCGCCGTGGTTTTCATGGCAATCCCCACTTCCAGGCGGCCCCGCTTAATCTCCCGGGCGAGCAGCCGGCGCACCTTCTCCTCCAGGAAATAGAGTTCCCGAGGGAGACGGATTAAAAAGTCGGCGTAGCGATGGTTAACGGCCCGGATCTCCACCACAAATTGACAGCGGTAGTCGCCGGCGCTGCTCCCCCGGCCGTAACCGGTCATACTGCGCATCAAGGCAAAATCCTCTTTTCATGGTCCAATTGCCATCTTCTTTTAATATTATCATTAAAATGGGCCAATCTCAAGGAAAATTACCATATCCTGCTCCTGGAGCCCGCCATCAGCTTTTAATGGCCCTTTTCAGCAAATAGCCAATTCCATCCAGAAGGCTCGGCACCAGGCCCGCCCCGGCCACCGCCGCCCACTCTCCCCAGGAGAGGGGAACGGTGCAAAAAATTCTTGCCAGGGTAGGATTTTGCACCACCAGGACCATGAGCAGCAGCGACGAGGCTACGGCGGCATTCAGCAGCCAGTTGGGCCTCCTTTTGGCGAGCCAGAGAGGCTTCTCCTCGCTGCGGCAGTCGAAAACGTACACCAGCTGGGCCAGGATCAAGGTGGCCAGGGCCATGCTCTGGGCCCGGGCCAACTCCATTCCCGCCAGCAAGGCCCGGTAGAAAACCAGGATGGTGACCGCGCCGATTAATACTCCCCGGGTTAGCAGCTTCCTCCACAGACCTCTGCTAAACACTCCCTCCCGGCGCTCCCGGGGCGGTTCCTGCATCAACTCCTCCTGGGGGGGGTCATTGCCCAGGGCCAGGGCCGGCAGCCCGTCGGTAACCAGGTTTATCCACAAAATCTGGATGGGCCGCAAGGGGAGAGGAAGTCCCAGGCCTACGGCCGCCACCATGGTCAAGATCTCGCCGATGTTGCAGCCCAGAAGGAAGCGGATAAACTTGCGAATGTTATTGTAGATATTCCGCCCCTCCTCCACCGCCGCCACAATGGTGCTGAAGTTGTCATCGGCCAGCACCAGGGCCGCCGCCTCCCGGGTCACATCGGTGCCCGTCCGCCCCATGGCAATCCCGATATCGGCTTCCTTGACGGCGGGGGCGTCGTTGACCCCGTCCCCGGTCATGGCCACCACGCAGCCCTGCTTCTTGAAAGCGCGAACGATGCGCAGTTTGTCCCCCGGGTTGACCCGAGCAAAGACCTGGGTCTCCCTCACCGCCCGGGCCAGCTCCCGGTCATCCATGGCCGCCAGCTCCGCCCCGGTGAGGACCCGTCCCCGGCGGTTCACAATCTCCAGGCGCCGGGCAATGGCCACGGCGGTGCTGCGATGATCCCCGGTGATCATGATCACGCGGATTCCCGCCTGGCGGCAGAGGCGGATGGCAGGAAGCACCTCCGGGCGGGGGGGATCCTCGAGACCCATCAGGCCCACCCAGACCAGGTCCCGCTCCAGTTCTTCGGGAGCTTCCCCTTCCCTGCCCCGGCGCGGCGGGAGCTCCCGCATGGCCACGGCCAGGCTGCGCCAGGAGAGGGCGGCCATCTTTTCGATCTGGCCGGCCAGCTCCCGGCGCCCCTCCCGGTCCAGCAAGACGGCCCGGTCCCCGGACCAAACATAGCGGCAGCGCTCCAAGACGATCTCGGGAGCCCCCTTCAACATCAGGCGGCGGGAGCCATCTCTCCAGATCACGCTCATCATCTTCCGCTCCGGGGTAAAGGCTAGCTCCCGCTCCCTCTTCTCCCGCTTTATCCTTAGTCCGGCCCGCTCCGCCGCCTCCAGCAGCGCCACCTCCGTGGGGTCTCCCCGGTACCCCTTCCCCTGGGAACTGGCGTTGTTGCAGCAGGCGCCGATCAGCAGCGCCAGCTGCAGGGTCCGATCCCGGGCGGGAGAGACGGCGGACCACCCCCTGCTCCCCTGGACCTGGAAAGCCTCCCCCTCCCGGCGGTAGACCCGGCCGCCGGCCTGGATCTGCCGGAGCACCATCCGGTTTTCCGTCAGGGTGCCCGTCTTGTCCGAGCAGATCACCGAGGCGGACCCCAGGGTCTCCACCGCCGGCAGGCGCCGGACGATGGCCCGCCTCCGGGCCATTCGCTGAACCCCCAGGGCCAGGGAGATGGTTACAATGGCCGGGAGGCCCTCGGGGATGGCCGCCACGGCCAGGGTGACTCCGGCCATGAACATCTGGTAGGGGGGCAAGCCCCGGTAGATGCCCAGCCCGGCCACCAGGGCGCAGACGGCCAGGCAGGCCCCCACCAGGACGGCTCCCAGGCGGGAGAGCCTCTGCTGGAGGGGGGTGGCCGTTTGTTCGGCGCCGGCAATGAGGTGGGCAATCTGACCCATCTGGGTCTCCATCCCCGTGGCCACCGCCACCCCCCGGCCGCGCCCGGAAACGACAATGGTGCCGCTGAACAGCATGTTCAGGGCGTCTCCCGGATTCTCCACCCCTCCCGGCAGGGGAGCGGCCATCTTCTCCACGGCCACCGATTCTCCCGTCAAGGGGGCTTCGTTTACCGCCAGGGACTGGGCGGAAAGCAGCCGCAGGTCGGCGCAGACCCGATCCCCCGCCTCCACCAGGACAATCTCCCCAGGGACAACCTCTTCCGCGGGGATGGTAGCGATCCGTCCCTCCCGCAAAACCGTGGCCCGGGGGGCGGCCATCTTCTTCAGGGCTTCCAGGGAACGCTCCGCCCGGTACTCCTGGATTACTCCCAACACCGCATTCAAGATCACAATAATCAGGATGGTCAAGGCATCCGAGAACTCGCCCAGCAGCCCGGAAATCAGGGTCGCCCCCAGGAGAACCAGGACCATAAAGTCCTTGAACTGGTTCAGAAAAAGAGAAAGCAGAGAGGGACGGCCGGCGGTGGCCAGGAGATTCGGCCCCCAGCGGCTCCGTCGCCTCTCCACTTCCCCGGCAGATAGACCCTTGCTCGGACTGGCTCCCAGCTGCCGGCAGACCTCCTCGCCGGTTAAGGTAGTCCACTGGGAAAGCACGATCGGCCTCCTTTTTTGCGTTGCTGGTTATAACAAGGATATGCCCCAGGAGGCCGCTTAATTACTTAATTACTTTTCGCTGTAATCGTAGAAGCCGCGGCCGGTTTTGCGTCCCCACTCCCCGCGGACATACTTCTCCACCACCGTGGGAGACGGTTTGTCCAGGGGGTTGCCGGTTTCCCGGTAGCGCTCCATGGCAATATGGTAGCTGAGGTCGATCCCGGTGAGATCCATCAGCCGGAAGGGGCCCATGGGATGGCCCAGGGCGTTGACCACGGCCCGGTCAATATCCTCTGCCGAGGCCACCCCGGTATCCAGCAGGAAGAGGGCCTCCTCGCTGATTCGGGCCAGGATGCGGTTGACCAGGAAGCCGTAAATCTCCTTCTTCAGCAGCACCGGCTCCTTCCCCAGCTTCCGGGCCAAGTCCATGGCCAGGGCGGCGGTTTCGGGGGCCGTATGGGGCCCCTGCACCACCTCCACGCACTTCATCACCAAGGCCGGGTTAAAGAAGTGCATGTTGCATACCAGAGCCGGGCGCCGGGTGGAGCCGGCCAGGAGAGAGCTTACAAAAAAGGAGCTGTTGGTAGCCAGGACGGCATGGGCGGGAGCAATGCCGTCCAGCCGGGCAAAAATCTCCCTCTTCAGTTCCAGGTTCTCGGTAACCGCCTCGATGACGAAATCCGCTTCCCGGGCAGCCTCCTCCAGGCTTTCGGTAAAAGTCAGCCTCTCCGCCGCCGCCCGGGCCTCCTCTTCCTTCAACTTCCCCTTGGCTACCCGGCCGGGCAGGTAGCTTTTCATGAACCCCTCCGCCTTCTGCAGCTGCTCCCGGCTGGCGTCGCAGCAGCTGGTGCCAAAGCCGGCCAGGGCGCAGGCCAGGGCAATCTGGTGGCCCATGTTACCGGCGCCGATAACGGCAATTTTCTTGATCGCCTCCGCCTTCATAAAAATGCCTCCTTGTGGCAATATTAATAATATTATAACACGGGATTGCCCCCTGGACCGGGAAGTCACCCCACAACAGTTCACTCCTTTTACCCCCAGCGCATGGCCTTTTTCGGCCTTTTTTTGGACTTGCCCCGCAGTCCGCCCCGCTAATATTTACTGGCCGCGCCGGCCTTTTTTCGGACTTGTCCCGCAGCCCTTCCCCGGGGCGGGCCTTTCCAGCGGCGGAAGGCCCCCCCTGGAAAAGGGTTCCCCCCTCCCGGACTAGGGTTTTGAAAACCATCTCCCCCGAGGGAACCCGTCCCGGACGCCAGCCGGCCCAGGCCCTCCTCCACCTCGACCCGGCGGGAGGGCCGCAATTTTCTCCTTGGCTTAAATACAAATCTTTTCCCGGCGGCAGCTAAAACGGGAAGAAAGCAAGCCGGGGCTAAGAGGTTTGCCCCGGCGGCAGAAAAAGGATATACTGGACCACAGGAGGTGTAGCCGCCTTGACCTTTGATGCCCTGGTGCTGGCCGCCGCGGTGGCCGAATTAAAGCAGGCCCTATTGAACGCCCGGGTTCAGCGCATCTACCAGCCTTCCGCCACGGAAATCGTGCTCCACCTGCACCGCTACCGGGAGCAGCACTGCCTGCTGCTTTCCTGCCACCCCCGGCTGGCCCGCCTGCACCTGACCGGCGCCTCCTTCTCCAATCCCCAGTCACCGCCCCCCTTCTGCATGCTGCTGCGCAAGTACCTGGTGGGGAGCAGCCTGGCCGCCATCACCGTTCCGCCCCTGGAGCGGGTGGCTGTTTTTCAGTTCAACCCCCCTGAAGGGCGGCCGGGGGCCCGGCTGATCGCAGAAGTAATGGGCCGGCGCAGCAACATCATCTTGGTGGATGAGGGGGGAACCATTCTGGGAGCAATAAAGACCGTCTCTCGGGAGAGCAATCCCCACCGGGCGGTGCTGCCGGGAGAGCTGTACCAGCCCCCTCCCGTTCCCCCCAGGCTGGACCCCCTGGCCTTCACCCCCCGGCAGTTGCAGGAGGCCCTGGCCCCCCGCCTGGAGAAGGGGAGTTCCCCGGAGGCGGCTCTCAGCGCCGCGGTACAGGGGCTAAGCCCCCTGATGGCCCGGGAACTGCTCCACCGCAGCGGCGGACTGCTTCCCGGCCGCCAGGACCTGGAACGCCTGGCCGGGGAGATCAAGGCTCTCTTCCTGGCTTCCCGGGAGGGGCGCTGGGAACCGGTCCTGGTCCCCGAAGGGGGCCTGTACGCCGCTTTTCCCTTGAAGCACCTGGACTTAAAGCAGCCGGCTTATCGGGAGATCAACCGGCTGCTGGATGACTTCTACCGGGAGCTTGCCCGGCGGGAGCTCCTGGCCCGAAAGCAGGAGACCGTCAACCGGCTGGTGCGGCAGCATCTCTCCCGCCTGGAGACAAAGCTGGCCCGCCAGCAGGAAGAGCTGGAACGGGCCGAAGACGCCGACGCATACAAGCTGAAGGGCGAACTGCTTCTGGCCTACCCCCATGCGGTGCCCCGGGGCGCCACCCGCGTGGAGCTGCCGGACCCGGAAGGGAGCGGCCAAAAGCTGGCCATCGAGCTAAATCCCGCCCTGGGAGCAGTGGACAACGCCCGCGCCTACTTCTCCCGCTACCGGAAGGCGAAAAAGGGCCTGGAGAAGATCCGGACCCAGATGGAGAAGACCAGGGAGGAAAAGAAGTATTGGGAGGAGATCCGCTTCGCCGCCGGGGAGGGCGACGCCGCCAGCTTGGAAGAAATTTGCCAGGAACTGGAAGAGGCCGGCTACCTGAAAGGAAAGAAAGGCGAAGGGGGAAGCCGGAAAAAGGGAGCCCCGCCCCCCCAGCCCCTCAGCTACCGGACCTCCCTGGGGCATACGGTCCTGGTGGGGCGGAACAACCGCCAGAACGACTACATCACCTTCAAGCTGGCTTCCCGGCGGGATACCTGGCTCCACGCCAAGGATCGGCCGGGAGGGCATGTCCTGCTTAAAGACGCCCCCTATCCCCCTCCGGCGGAGAGCCTGGAAGAGGCGGCCCTGCTGGCCGCCTACCACAGCCGCGGCCGGGAGGAGAGCGCCGTCCCGGTGGACTTTACCTCCGTGCGCCATGTGCGGCGGGGTCCCGGAGGGAAGCCCGGCTTTGTCCTATACGATCACTTCCAAACCATAACGGTAAATATGAAAGACCCCCGGCTGAAGAAAATCCTGGCCCGGGCCGGGCAGCCGGAGGCGGAAGCCCCGCCCGCAGATTAGCCGGCGCCGGGCTTAACCGAGCCGCAGCCGGCGCAATCCCCGGCGGATCTCCTCGGGCAGGGGCGCCGTGAAGCACATGGTCTCCCCGGTGCGGGGGTGCTGGAAAGAAATGCGGCGGGCATGCAGAGTCTGGCGGTTTCTCAACTCCAGAGGCAGCCGGGATTGATCCCGCGGCCCGTAGACGGGGTCGCCCACCACCGGGTGGCCCAGATGGGCCAGGTGAACCCGCACCTGGTGGGTTCGCCCGCTTTCCAGCCTAACCCTGAGCCAGCTATAGGGGCCGATGTAGGCCAAAACCCGGTAGTGGGTAACCGCCGGGCGCCCCTCCGGAACCACGGCCATGCGCTGACGGTGGCGAGGATGGCGGCCGATGGGGGCGTCGATGCTGCCCTCCGCCGGCTGGACGTGCCCGTGCACCAGGGCCAGGTACTCCCGGCGCACCTGCCGGGACTTCAACTGGGCCGCCAGGGCCTGGTGGGTAAAATCGTTTTTCGCCACCAGGAGGAGGCCGGAGGTATCCTTGTCCAGGCGGTGGACGATCCCCGGCCGACTCTCGCCGCCGGCCCCGGAGAGCTCCGGGCAGCGGTAGAGGAGAGCGTTGACCAGGGTATCCTCGGAGTGCCCCGGCGCGGGATGGACCACCATCCCCCGGGGCTTGTTTACCACCAGCAGATCCCGGTCTTCGTAGATTATCTCCAGGGGGATGGGCTGCGGCTGGGGACGGGCGGGGGGTTCCGGGGGAAGGGCGACTCGAATCCGCTCCCCGGCTTGAAGACGGTAATTCTTATCCAGACAGGGGCGGCCCTCCACCTCCACCGCCCCCGCCAGGATCAGTTTCTGCGCCCGGGCCCGGGAGAGAGAGGGAATCTTGGCGGCGATGAAAAGATCCAGGCGGCTGCCGGCCTCCCCGGCCCCGGCGGTCAGTTCATAGTACTTTTCCGTCACTGGGGCATACCTTTCTTGGCTTTGCCGGCCCCGGAAAGGAGCACCACCCCGATGATGGCCACCGTCACCACCACCATGCCCAGGCAGAAGAGCTGGGCCAAGGTCAGCCCTCCCCAATAGGTGGTGGGGCTGTAGCGGAAGAATTCCGTAATAAAGCGGAGAACGCCGTAAAGGGCAAAGAGGGAGATGGTGGTGAACCCCACAAAGGGCCGCACCGGCCGGATCAGTTTTAAAATTACAAAGATGATCAGGGCGCCCACAGCGGCATAGAGCTGCACCGGGTGGCGCAGCTGGTTGTCCACCATGGCCGCCGGCAGCGCCCAGGCCACGGAGCTTACCTTCCCGTAGCAGCAGCCGTTTAGGAAGCAGCCCACCCTTCCGATGGCGTAGCCCAAGGCCATGTAGGGAGCCATCAGGTCCGCCAGCTTTAAGAAGCTTATCTTGCGCCAGCGGCACCACAAGAAAACGGCCAGGGTTCCTCCAAAGAGAGCCCCCAGGTAGGAGAGCCCCTCGTAGCGAGTGAAAAATATCTCCAGCCAGCGGCTGCTGTAATAGGACCAGTGCTGGGCCACATAAAGCAGGCGGGCGCCCAGCAGGCCGGAGAGGGCGGCGATAACCACCACTTCCAGGATATGTTCGGGATTATAGCCCTGCCGGGAGGAATCGATATAGAGCCAGATGGTGCAAATCAGCAAGGCCAGGGCAATCATAAAGCCGTAAGAATAAATGGTAAACTCTCCGAACTGGAACAGTATCCGGTGCAAGCGATCATCTCCTATCTTTTCTTTGCCATGTTGACCCGCTAACTGTTGCCGCCTTCCAGGAGAGGAGCCATGCGCCAAAAAGAGAGCAGGAAGATAATAATTCCCACCACGATGGCCGAGTCGGCCAGGTTGAAAACGGGAGGCCAGATTTTAAAGTCCAGGAAATCGATAACGTAGCTGCTCCTGACCCGGTCGATCATGTTGCCGATGGCTCCGCCCAGTTGCAGGGCCAGCCCTGCTTTCATGAGCCAGAAGCCGGGGGGAAGGGTGCGGTAGTAATAGATGATCAAGCCGATGACCAGGAGAGTGATCACCACCAGGAGAACGGTGCGGTACGGCAGCATGCCAAAGGCCGCGCCGGGATTGCGCACGTAAGTCAGGTGGAAGAAATCCTTGATCACCGCTATGGACTCTCCCGCTTCCATGTAGGTGGCTACCAGGTACTTGCTCAACTGATCCAGCGCCACCACCAGGGCTACCAGAACAAACAGGAATAAGATGTCCCTTTCCTCCCCTGCCGGCCTACTAAATACTGTTATTAATTTTATCACAGGGGTGGAGTTGAAGACAAGTTTAAGAGAGAAGGCTAATCCTCCAGTTGCTCCCGGTAGTCGGCCCCCGTGAGGGAGTCGATCCCCTCCACCAGGCCGGTGTTTTCATCCTCCAGCATGTCTTCGTAAATATTCGGCCGCTTGTTGTGGCGGGCTGCTTCCTGCCAGAAATCTTCCTCGTCAAAACCCGGGTCCCCGGCCACATTGCGCCGGGCAAAAGGGGGGAGCAGCCCTCCCTCCTCCTGGGGCCGCGGGCTGCGATCCACCGCTTCCCGCTCCTCATGTTCCCGGCAGGCATGGCACAAAAGGGCCTCGGGGAGTGCTTCCAGGCGCTCCCGCCCGATATCTGCTCCGCAGCGCCGGCAGATCCCGTATGTGCCCTCTTCTATCCGCTTCAGGGCCTCCTCCACCTGCCGCAGCCGGTTATAGCTCTGTTCTTGCAGCGAGATCTCCTTGCTGCGCTCAAAATTCTCCGAAGCCAGGTCCGCCGGGTGGTTGTCGGCAAGGGAGAGCTCCCCCACCATGTCCCGGAGGGAGCGGCGCTCGCTGCGGTCGCCGCTCTCCAGCCGGCGGAGCAATTCCCGGCGTTTTGCCCTTAATGCCCGTTCCTGCTGTTCCCAGGCCAATCTGCTCACCTCTTACAGTTGTTGGTTTACAATGCGGACCAGTTCGGCAATGAAATCGCCGATTAAAGGCAGGTTGAGGACCACCAGCCGCTGCATCAGGTAGAGCACCAGGGCGGCGAAAATAGTCGCCCCCAGGGCCACCCCCAGGCCCCGGGCGATGCCGCCTAAAAAGTTAACCGCAAAATATCTCCGGGGGTCGTTTAGCAGGTTCATGTATTCGGCGATATTATATTTCTCCATTTCCCGGGATAATAAACTTAGCTTCACCAGCAGGCGCCGCTGAAGGCGCCTCTCCTTGCGCCTTAAATCGTCGTCCATGCTTTCACCTCTCCTGCTACCTTTTATGGTTCCCCTTAAGCGGAATTATTTTTACCGGCATTCCTCTCTCCCGGCATAGCCGGAGCCCCGGCCGGCCTCGGAAAGCCCGGCCGGGGCTCCTTTCGGGCTGCTGCACCAGGCAGGCTGTCAGCGGAATGGTTGGCTGTCGTTTTTAAGGCTCCTCCTTTTCCAAGAGCATCCCTGGCGGCGGCTTCAAAGCATGTACCGGCCGCATACAAATGGACGGAGCCAGCCACTGGCTTTTTTATTTTCAATATTTTGGGGCAAGCCTCGACAAAAGATACTGTAGTATATTGAGTACCGAGCAAATTTATGTTTGGCTTCTTAGGGCAGCATTAATTTAGTTCTGATTATGAAAATAAAAAGTGATTAATTAACTACAGGATAATTCTTGGGCAATTTATTACTGGGGGATCCTTTGGCATGCCTGGGGTATGGCAGCAATGGCATTATGGGGACTTTTTGGATATGAAGGCCCGGGATTGGGAATTGTTGTAAAATAGCGTTAGTATTAATTGGACCAGGTATAATTTTTTTCTCTATAGGCTTTTGTTTTGGCGGCTGGAAAGAGGGTCAAAACCTGCGGCCATACCTTTTTGCATATATTTTTTAAATGGCTGGCTAATACATGGCTGATAATACTTTTGATAATACTTTGTCGAGACTGAAGCGTTATGGTTGTGAAGATGGGGAAAACGGCCCCCG
>LFRQ01000104.1:57267-70839 GCA_001512835.1 Clostridia bacterium DTU022 | reverse complement strand
GGTTCAAACTCCTTCAGCAGCCGGTAGTGCTCGCCGCCGGCCCAAAGGCTTAGCTCCGCCTCCAGGGAGCTGCCAATGGTCTTCTCCTGGCGGGCCCGCTCCAGGACCCAGGTCACCTCTTCCCGGATCTCCAGGAAGCGCGCCCAGCGCTCTCCCAGCCGGGGATCCTTCCACCGGGGATCCGCCTTCGGCCAGTCGGCCAGGTGCACGCTGGAAGAGCGCCGGCCGGGAAGGTGCTGCCACAGCTCCTCGGCGGTAAAGCTCAAAATCGGCGCCATGAGCAGGGTCAGCTTCTCCAGGATCAGGTTCAAGACCGTCTGGGCGGAGCGCCTCGCCGGCGCCTCCGCGGCGGAGCAGTAGAGCCGGTCCTTGAGCACATCCAGGTAAAAGTTGCTCAGGTCCACCACGCAGAAATTGTGGAGAGCGTGAAAGACCTGGTAAAACTGGTATTCGGCGTAGGCCCGGTCCACCCGCTCCATGAGCTCGGCCAGGCGGTGCAGCGCCCACCGGTCCAACTCCTCCAGCCGGTCATAGGGCTGCGCGTGCCGTTCCGGGTCAAAATCGTAGCAGTTGCTCAACAGGAAGCGGCAGGTATTGCGGATCTTGCGGTAGATCTCCGTCAGCTGCTTCAAAATTTCCGGGGAGAGATGCATGTCGCTGGTAAAATCCGCCGAGGAGACCCAGAGGCGCAGGATGTCGGCGCCGTAGTTGCGGATCACCTCTTCGGGGGCGATGACGTTGCCCAGGGACTTGGACATCTTCTTCCCCTCGCCGTCCACCACCCAGCCGTGGCTGAGGACGGCTCGGTATGGGGGCTCGCCGCGGTTGGCCACGGAGGTCAGCAGGGAGGACTGGAACCAGCCCCGGTACTGGTCGCTCCCCTCCAGGTAGAGGTCTGCCGGCCAGTGAAGGTCGGGCCGGTTGTCGCAGACCGCCAGGTGGCTGGAGCCGGAATCGAACCAGACATCCATGGTATCCTTCTCCTTGATAAAGGTGCCGTGGCCGCAGCGGGGGCAGGTATAGCCCTCCGGAAGGATCTCCTCCGCCTCCCGGACAAACCAGGCGTCGGACCCCTCCCGGGCAAAGAGTTGGGCTACCGCCTGCAGGGTGCGCTCCTCCATGATGGGCTCCCGGCAGCCGGCACAGTAGAAGATGGGCAGGGGGACTCCCCAGACGCGCTGGCGGGAGATGCACCAGTCCTGGCGCTCCCGGACCATGTTGTAGAGGCGCTCTTCGCCCCAGGGAGGGATCCACTGCACCCGGCGAATGGCCGCCAGGGCCTCCTCCCGGAAGCCGTCCACCGAGGCAAACCACTGCTCCGTGGCCCGGAAGATGATGGGATCCTTGCAGCGCCAGCAGTGGGGGTACTGGTGCTCCAGTTGCCCCACCTTCAGGAGCGCCTTCTCCCGCTCCAAGGCCTTGATTACAGCTGCATTGCCCTGGTCGTAGCGCAGGCCGCTGAATTCGCCGGCTTCCTGGGTGAAGCGCCCCTGCTCGTCCACGGGGCTGAAGACCTCCAGGCCGTAGAGGCGGCCTACGTCATAGTCTTCCTGCCCGTGGCCGGGAGCGGTATGCACGCAGCCGGTGCCCTGTTCCAGGGTCACATGGTCCGCCAGGATGATGGGACATTCCCTATTCACCAGGGGGTGGCGGTATTTGAGCCCCTCCAGCCGGCGGCCCGGGAAGCGAGCCAGCACCTTCCAGCCGGAGGCCCCCAGCTCTTTCTGGACGCTCTCCAGCAGCCCCTCCGCCAGGAGGTAGCGCTCCGGTCCCGCCTGCACCAGCACGTATTCCAGGTCGGGGTGCAGGGCGATGGCCAGGTTGCCGGGGATGGTCCAGGGGGTGGTGGTCCAGGCCAGACAGTAGGTATTCTCCGTGCCCCCCAGCAGCCCCTGGTCGTCGGTAATCCGGAACTTGACATATATGGAATAGGAGCGGCGGCTGCCGTACTCGATCTCCGCCTCCGCCAGGGCCGTTTCGCACTGCGGGCACCAGTAAACGGGCTTCAAGCCCTTGTAGATAAAGCCGCGGGTAGCCATGGTGCTAAAAACTTCAATCTGGCGCCCTTCGAAGGAGGGATCCAGGGTGACGTAGGGGTTGTTCCAGTCCCCCAGCACCCCCAGGCGCTTGAACTGCTCCCGCTGTAGCGCCAGGTAGCGCAGGGCGTAATCCCGGCACAGGCGCCGAAATTCCAGGGGAGAGATCTCCTTGCGGTTGACCCCGCTGGTTTTTAAAACCTGGTGCTCGATGGGCAGGCCGTGGGTATCCCAGCCGGGGACGAAGGGGGCGTCGAATCCCTGCATGGTTTTATATTTAACCACAATATCTTTTAAGACCTTGTTCAGGGCATGTCCCATGTGAATATCGCCGTTGGCATAAGGAGGCCCGTCGTGAAGGACAAACTTGGGCGCGTTCCGGCGATGGCGGCGAATTTGGCCGTACAGGTCCTCTTCTTCCCAGCGCTTGAGCATCTCCGGCTCCCGCTGGGGCAGTTGGGCCCGCATGGGGAATTCGCTCCGGGGTAGATTTAAAGTCTCGCGGTAATCCATAATCAGCACCCATCCTCCTAAAAACAGTATAATAAAAAAACTCATCCCCAAGTTAGGGACGAGATTACTCCCGCGGTACCACCCTTCTAGCCGCCTGGAAACAGACGGCCACTCGGCATCGATAACAGCGATCCCTGCTCATGCCTACTGAACACCTTCGACATGAGAACTCCCGGGAGATATCCAGTGCCGCGGTTTTACCGGGATTACACCGCCCCCGGCTCTCTGCAAAAACCGGCCGGCACTGAACGGCCCGTTCATGGTCTGTACAATATATAAATGTTAAACTATATTATACAAATTATTCCCCGCCGGGGCAACAATTAATCTTCCTGCTCTTCTTCCTCTTCCTTGGGCTCCATCCAGTCTTCCATCTCCAGGGCGGCCAGCTGGGCTTCGATAAAGGAGCGGAAACGCATCTTGAAGATGGCCGCCTGCTTGTAAAGCTCCTCGTGCTCCGTCATAATCTTGCTGGCCCGGTAGCGCGCCTCCTCCAGGGTCCGCTGAGCCTCCCGCTCCGCTTCCTTGCGGATCAACTCCGCTTCCCGGTTGGCATTGTTTTTGACCTCTTCCGCCGTCTGCTGCGCCACCAAAATGGCGTTATGCATGGTTTCCTCCAGCTGCTGGTAGCTCTTGAGCTTATCATTCAACTGGTTGATCTGCTCGCGGAGGTCCAGGTTTTCGCGGATCAACTGCTCCATATCCTTGGCTACCTGTTCCAAAAACTCGTGGACCTCCTCCACGGCATACCCGCGAAAAGCCCGTTCAAATTCCTTGTTGTGAATATCCATCGGCGTTAAACCCATTTTTCTCCCTCCTTTTCTTCCAAAAAATTCGACATTTCGCCAATGTTTCCTGCCATTCAGATAAATTTTTTCAGCCTCACCCGGACCCGCCCCTTGCGGGTTTCCCCCTCTACGGCCGACACCTCCAGTCTCCCCCTCCCCCGCAGGGAGATCAGGTCGCCCGCTTTCAGCTGGCTGCCGGGGGAGGTGACCTCCCGCCAGTTAACCCGGACCAGCCCGCTCTTGATCAAGGGAACCGCCTTGGAGCGGGAGATTCCGAAGCCCAGGGAGAGGAGGGCGTCGAGACGCAAGCTGGCCACGGTGCCGTTGATCTCTTTTCCTTCCCCGACCAGGAAGGCAAGCTCTTCCGGCTTCGCGGGGAGGCAGGATACAGGATGGCTGCCCACCCGGAGCAGTTGGGCGCAGATAAAGTCCGCCTGGGCGGGCATAACCGCCACCGCCGCCCCGCCCTGGGGAAGCAGGATGATATCCCCCACTTGCTCCCGGCGCAGGCCCAGGGCCAGGATGGACCCCAGAACCTCCCGGTGTCCCGGTTCGCCGGGAAGAAATTTCCCCTCAATGCGCAAGAACGCTACTTCCGGAAGCTCCCCCTGCCACCCTGCGGGAAAAACGGCCAGGCGAACCCGCTCGGCGTTGGGATAACCGCCGAAAGCCAGGTGGGACAAATGGGGCAGGCGCCCCAGGGCCCGCTTGGCCAGTTCATACTGGAGCGGGTCCAGGAAGCTGGTCTGGAAAGCTTCCTGCTCTCCCAGGGAGGCCAGCCTGGCGTAAAACTGCTCCTCCCAGCGCTTCTCTCCCTGGGTCAGGGGGATGCCTCTCAGGCTGCTCAGATCCGGCACCTCCTGTTTTCTTAGCTTACAGATAGGCAATCACCAAATTCCGCAGTATGGCCATTAAAAAAAACAAGGCCAGCGGTGAAAGATCCAGGTAGGCCGTGCCCCAGGGCACGGGCGGTATAACCCGCCGGAGGGGCGACAGCAAAGGCTCCGTCAACGCGTAAAATAACCGATATACCGTGCTCAAGGCAGGATGGCGTTGATTCTGGAAAAAAGAGAGCAGAATCCGTCCCAGGATAATGTAGTAGTAAACTTCAAAAAAGATGATCAGGCCCTGCTTTAAATACGAAATAACCTTTTGCCTCCTTCTATTCTTCCCGCTGCTTTCATCTGTTCCGGCGCCCCGGAAAAACCGGGGCCGATCCTGCATTTAAAGTGCCTCCAGAAAAGCCGGGCATTCTTATTCTAATCACGACAAACCGTCCCCCCAATATATTTTTAGGGGGCGCCCCCGAAGAGGGAGGAGCCGATGCGGACAATGGTGGCCCCCTCCTCCACGGCCACGGTGAAATCGTTGCTCATGCCCATGGAGAGGTGGGGCAGGGCCATCCCCCGGGCTTCCGCCTCCTGCTGCAGTTCTTTCAGCCTCCGGAATACCGGCCTGGTCTCCTCCGGGTCTTCGGTATAGGGAGCCATGGTCATCAAGCCTTCCACCTTGATCCGGGGGAAGTCCCGCAGGGCGGCCAGGAAATCGGCCAGTTCCTCCGGGGCCAGGCCGTGTTTGCTTCGCTCCCCGGAGACATTAACCTGGACCAGGGCCGGCACAAGGCAGCCCCGCTTCTCTCCTTCCTGCTGCAGGGCTTCGGCCAGGGAATAGCGGTCCAGGGAGTGGATCAGGACAAAGCTGCCCACCACCTTCTTTACCTTGTTGGTCTGCAGGTGGCCGATGAAATGCCAGCGCTCCCGGGGAAAGAGCTGCACCTTGGGCAGGGCCTCCTGGACCCGGTTCTCCCCGAAATCGTGAAGTCCCAGGGCTAGGGCTTCCCGGATCTGTTCAACCCCCACCGTCTTGGTAACGGCCACCAGGCGCACGGCTTCCGGATCCCGTCCCGCTCTCCGGGCCGCCGCCGCTATCTCCCGCCGAATGCGCTCCAAGCTCTCCGCCAGCAATCCTCTCTCCTCCTTGACGGAACCTTACCAGAGCCGTTGTCCTTCCCGAACCAGCTCCGGCCTGGTGATCACCAGGCTGTAGGCAGGGAGCCCCTCCACCAGGGCTTCGCCGTTCCGGCGCCGGAGAACCTGCACCGGGTTGAAGAAGACCACTCCGCCCTGGTTGACCAGGACCCCCGTCTCCTCCTCCTTCCTGGTTATGGCCTGCTCCGGTATAATAATCCCTTCCTGGGGCTGGTAGCTGATGGCCGCTTCCGCCCAGCGCTGCTCTTCAAAGCCCTGGACCTGGGTCCCCAGGCGGTAGGTCAGGCGCACCGCTTCCTCCTCGGGGTCCACCGCCGCTTCCACCTGCTCCCCCGTCAAGGGCCTCTCCGGGGCGAAAGCAAAATAGAAAGTCAGCTGCTTTTGCGCGGCCACCGTTCTCCCGGGGCTCAGGGGAAGGACAAAGCTGAAGTACCAGGACCAGTTGTCCACGATCTTCAGCAGGGGCTCCCCCTTCTCCACCAGGGCCCCCCGCTGCAGCGGTTCTTTGTTGGTTATCCGGTCCGCCTCTTCTCGGGATAGGTAGGCAAAACCGTCGCCATCCCAGTCGTCCAGCTGGTAAGAGAGCAGCCCCGCAGAAAGGCTGTTTACGGTAACGGTCTCCCCCGTTCCTCCTTCCACCATCCCGGCGGGGTTGGGCGATGCCTCCTCTTCCTCTTCCCTGCCGCCCCGGAGGCGCTGCAAGGCGCCCCAAATCTTCTCCCAGAAGCTTTCTTCTTTTTCTTCTTCTACTTTCTTGCTCTTCCGGACCTCTTCATCGGGAAGAACGGCGATCTCCACCAGGGGGGCGCCCAAGGGAACCCGTTCCCCCCCTTCCGCCATCTCCACCACTACTCCCGAATAGGGGGCCGTGTAAACTTGCTCCGAACGGGTGACCAGCCCCTCTATCTCCAGGCGCTCTTCCATGACCCCGTATTGAGCCACTACCATGTCCAGCCGGTAAGCCAGCAAGGCCCGTCCCAGCCACTGGCAGGCAAAAAGCACCACTATAACCGCCGCCAGAGCCAGGAGAATATGGTAGGCCAGGGATTGTTTCCACAGGGACTCCCGGCGTCCCTGGCCGGGGAGGACTTTCAAGTCGCCCCGGCCCGCAGCTCTTCTTCTCCGCTCGCTCATAGGCTCCTCCGACGGCTGTTATTAAGGACCAGAAACCCGGCCATGCGGCCGGTGTGGCCCCCTTCGCGACGATAAGAATAGAAGAGATCGGGGCGGCAGGAGGTGCACCAACTGTTGTCGCCAATATGCTCCGCCCGGATCCCGGCCCTAATCAACTGCTCCCGGTTGATGGCCGTAAGATGGAGACAGCCGCCCTCCCCGGCGGGGGTGAAATAAGGGGGCTCTCCCCAGCCGGCCCCGGCAAATTGCCGGGCCACCTCCTCTCCTACCCGGTAGCAGCGGCCGCAGATGGCCGGGCTCAAGAGGGCCAGGATCCGCTCCCGCCGGGCTCCGCACTCCTTTGCCAGGTACTCCACTGCCCGGGGGCCAATCTCTCCCAGGGTGCCCCGCCAGCCGGCATGAGCCAAAGCGATAACGGGCACCTGGGGTTCCACCAGAAAGATAAGCTGGCAGTCGGCGGCAAAGGCGGTCAGCACCAGCCCCGGTTCCGTAGTCACCAGGGCGTCGCAGCCGGGAATGCTGCTCCCCGGGGTGCTGCCGCGGCCCAGGTCATCCCTCCCTACCTGCACCAGGCCGGTGCCGTGAACCTGTTGGGCGGCGACCAGTTGATGGATGGAATAGCCCCAGCGGTTGAAAAAACGCCGCCGGTTCTCCAGAACGCGCCGGGGCTGGTCGCCGGTATGAAAAGCCATGTTTAGCGAAGCCAGGGGGCCGGTGCTGCAGCCCCCCAGGCGGGTGGAGAAGCCGTGCTCCACCACCCCGCAGGAAAGAAAAAGCGGTGCCTGCAGGCAGGGGGGGGCCCCGCCTTCCACCAGCTGAAAACCCAGGTTCTCCGCCAACCGGCAAGCCTCCCTCTTGCTGCCGCCGCTAGCCTGCTTCCCAGGGGACCGGCTTCCTCTCCCGGAGGGAGCGAGGCAGGTGCAAAAGGCGCTGGTTGCGCGAACCGCGGTAAGGGAGGGACAGGTCCCGCTGGGCCAGGATAAAAGGACCGTCCACCAGCAGCCAGCCCGCCTCCAGCAGGCGCCGGATGTTCCGGTCCCCGTCGCCGGCCTGCAGAAGCTCTTCAAAAGTATACCCCGAGTAGAGGACCAAATTCAACCCCATCTCCAGGATCGCCTCTCCCAGCCGGGCCAGGGGGGCGGCCTGTTCAAAAGGCTCCCCGCCGGTGAAGGTAACCCCGTCGATCCCCCGGGCGGAACGGATCCGCTCCTGCAGCTGCTCCACGGTCATCTCCACCCCACCCCGGGGATCCTGGGCCTCCGGGTTGTGGCAACCCGGGCAGCGGCGGGAGCAGCCCTGGACAAAAAGGGCCAGTCGTATCCCCGGCCCGTCCACGATACTTTCGGGAACCAAGCCCGCTACCCTAAGCTTCATTTCCTGCACCCGGCCATGAAGTGGGGCCGGCGATCCCGCAGCTCCGACCGCTTGGCCGAATTGAACCGGTCGTTGGTAGTCAGGTAGCCGGTGATGCGCCGGATCCGCCGAATATCGGTGGAGCCGCAGCGGGGGCATTCCCCGGGGAAGACCCCGCTGAAAGCACAGGAGCGGCATTCATCCACGGGGAAGTTGATCCCCCCGTAGCCCACGTCGGACTCCGCCATGTGGCGGACAATCCGGTCCACCGCCTCCAGGTTGTGCAGAGGCGGCGCCTCCAACTCCACGTACGAAATATGCCCGGCGTTGCAGAGACGGTGGAACTGCCCTTCCCGGGCAATCTTGTCGTGCATGGTGATGGCATAGTTGACGGGAATATGGAATGAGTTGGTATAGTAATCCTTGTCCGTGACTCCGGGCAGCAGCCCGAAGCGCTCCCGGTCCATGGCCACAAAGCGCCCGGCCAGCCCTTCTGCCGGCGTGGCCAGCACCACAAAGTTCAGGTCGTATTCCTCGGCATACTGGTCCGTGCGCCGGCGTATGTGCTCGATGATGCGCAGCCCCAGCTGCAGCGCCTCTTCATCCTCCCCGTGATGCTTGCCGATAAGAGCGTTCAGGGTCTCGCAGAGGCCGATAAAGCCGATGGCCAGGGTGCCGTGCTTTATCACCTCGCGGATGGAGTCCTCGGGCCCCAGCTTTTCCGAGCCCATGTAGAGATGCTCTCCCATCAGGAAGGGGAGGTCCTTTTTCTGCAGGCGGGAGAGCACTTCGTAGCGGTGCAGCAGCTGGCGGGCCGCCAGCCGCAAGACCCGGTCCAGGTTCAGGAAAAAGGTATCCCCGTTCCCCCGGCTCTCCAGGGCCACCCGGGGCAGGTTGATGGTCACGAAGGCGATATTGCCCCGCCGGGCGGAGACCTCTTCCCCGTGGCGGTTGGCAATAACCCGGGTCCGGCAGCCCATGTAGGAGACTTCGTCGCCGTAGGACCGGTTAAAGGAGCTGTCCATGAAGCTAAAGGTGGGGTTCATGCGCCGGGCGGCCACCTCCAGGGCCAGCCGGTAGAGATCGTAGTTGGGGTCGCCGGGGTCAAAGTTAATCCCCTTCTTCACCCGGAAGACCAGGTTGGGGAAGATGGGGCTCTCCCCCCGGCCCAGGCCGCGCTTAAAGGCTTCCAGGACAGCCCGGGTTACCAGGCGCCCCTCCTCGGTAGTATCCGTACCCAGGTTAAGGGAGGAAAAAGGCACCTGGGCTCCGGCCCGGGAGTTGTGCACAAAAATACCTTCCGCCGTCAGGAAATTCTCATTGTCCGCCACGGAGATGTCGTAAACATATTTCTCATGAGGCGCTTTCCGCAGCTCCTTTACCTGCATCGGCCACAACTGCAGCGCCCGGAGAATCGTCTCCCTCAGGTGCCGCATCTTTCTATTCTGGCGCAAAACCTGCTTGGCCCAAGCTGCTACCAGCTGAGGGCTGCGGCAGTTATTTTTTATCCGGCTGCCGGTCTCCGGATCCACCGTTTCCGGCAGGAAAAAGCGGGCCAGCATATCTTTGTACGGGAAGAAGATAGGCAGGTATTTGCTGAAACGAGTCAGTTTTCCCGCCCGCAGCTTCTTCCGGAGGTGCGCTTTTCCCGTCGTCTCAATGCCGGGAAGTGCTTTCGCCAGGCAGTCCAACCAGAATTGACGGTCCGTTAAATTTTTCAGCAGGGTTTCTTCCTCCCCGCTTAGCAGGCGGCCTTCCAGATCGGCAGCAATTTGCTCCAGGTATTCCGGGCTCAGCCGGTAGTGCAATGCATTTTGGCAATGGACTCCATATACTTCTTTAATCAGAGGACGGAGATATTCATAATCATAGGGCGTCTGCTCCCCCGGCGTTTGGGAGGCCAGGTAAAGCTGCTCGCTTTTAGAGCCGCTGATCTCAATTCCAGCGCTGTAGTAACCACCCAGCGCCACCAGATGACGTTCCCGGGCCGAAGCAAACTGGGTTTGCGGCAGCGCGGAGCGCAGGGAAACGGGCAGGCCCAGCTTGCAAAAGAGCAACTGCAACCCATCCCGCAGCTCTTTGGACACAGTAGTGGCGGTCACTCGGTTGGCTCCCACAGTACCGTCCCCGGAAAGATAGCCGTCGAGAAAAGCCCGCACTACTTCAGGCCCGGCAAAATAGATTTCGCTGGGGATGCGCTTGTTCTCCGCCCGGCGGCCGCATTTATCCGCCAGGAAGGCGGCAAACCGGCGGCCCACATTGCACGCCAGAACCCTGGTTTTTCCCCGGTACTTCCGCAGGCGTGCGGAAAATTTGGGGTGGACCTGCCGGAGCAAGGTCCGGGCTTCTTGTTCCAGTTCCCGGTCAAAAAGCGCCAGGTAAAGGGTTGAGCCGTCTACGAATCCCTCCGCCGTATACAGCCCCATCAATTTGGCCAGGGAAGGCGTCAGTTTCAACCGGTGGAAGGGATACCTGGTTGAAACGGGATAACCGCTCAGATCAAAGGTAATCTCCTCTCTCTCCATAACCAGCCGCCTCGGAACCAGGGCGCGCTTGAGGGTTGAAGGAACGGCCGTAGCAATGTTCCCGTCTTCCCCAATGGTCATTACCGAGTGGTTGTCCGTAACGGTTACCTGTTGACCGGATTTTAACCTTACAGTATAAAGGGAATGGAAATTGACATGTTTATACGAGCCGGTAATATCCTTCAACTCGACGGCTCCCGTTTGGTAATTGACACTCAAAGCCTGGTAGCGGCCGGGAGTGTACTTTTCGTGGAAGTCGGCCATGCTTACGGTGGAAAAATTTCCCGACAGGCGGTCATAAACCCAGATCCGCTCCGCACCGCTCAGGGAATGCATGGTATTTAGGTTGTAGATCAGCCCCTCCATGGCCTGGTAGATCTCTTCGTAATCAGGCTTCTCCTTGAAGCCGCGGATGATCTCCCCCATGCTGCGGTCAAAGTGGGGGAAGCTCTGCCCTCCGAACATGTCGTTCTGGTTGCTCTGCAGGATGATGGCCGCCTGGGCGGCGGCGGAGGCGATCCGCTTGGGCGGGCGGATATAGCCGTAGCCGGTGTTAAAGCCGTTTTTCAGCAGGCTGGTCAAATCGATCTGCAAGCAGTTGAGGGTCTTGCTGTAGTAATCCAGATCGTGGATATGGATGGCCCCGTCCATGTGGGCCTGGGCGTACTCCTCGGGAAGCAGGTTGCTCAGATAGTACTTCTTGCTGGCCGCCATGCCGATCTGGAGCATTTTGGCCGAGGGAGAGTTGCTTATATTGGCGTTCTCCCGGCTGGTCTCCACCAGGATCTCCTTAACGATATCCATCAACTCCGACTTTGCTTCCCGGATCCGGGTCCGGCGGTCCCGGTACAGGATATAGGCCTTGGCCGTCCGGGCATGTCCATTTTCAATGAGGACCTTCTCCACGCAGTCCTGGACCTCTTCTACCGAGGGGATCACGCCGTTGAAGCTGTTCTCCTTCAGCAGGCGGATGACCTGCCAGGTCAGGTTCTCCGCAATTTCCCGGTTGCTTCCTCCCACCGCCAGGACCGCCTTAAAGATGGCGTCCGTTATCTTGGTGGGATCAAAGGGGACCAGGCGCCCGTCCCGCTTCCGAATCTCTTTAAAAAACACTTCCCGTTGGCCCATCTCCCTCTCGCTGTGCAGAGCGGTTTCGTCCATGAAAGCATCTCCCTCCCTAATTCTGGCCTCCGCCAGGACCCTTCTCCTTCTGGGCCGTCAGGCGCTCCAGGGCGGCCTTGAAGGCTTCTATATCGGGAAACTGCTGGAAAACGGAGGCAAAACGCACGTAGGCCACCTCGTCGATGTGGCGCAGCTTGTCCAAAACCATGGCTCCGATCTGATCCGTGGGAATCTCCCGGGTCGGCTGGCTCCGCAGTTCCTGCTCTATGCTCTCCACCAGCTGCTCCCAGGTGGAAAGGGGGACATTGCGCTTCTGCCCCGCCAGGAGCAGTCCCCGCATGATCTTTTGGCCGTCGAAAAGTTCCCGGCGCCCGTCCCGCTTGATCACCACCAGGGGCTCCTCCTCCACTCGCTCCATGGTGGTAAAGCGGTTGTTGCAGCGGGTGCACTCCCGCCGGCGGCGGATGGCGGAACCCTCCCGGGCCGCCCGGGAATCGAGGACGCGGCTCTCCAATTCACCGCAGTAAGGACATTTCATAAGCGGCTCCATCAATATATTGTGATTACCAATATTATAAGGCACTATATATTGTGTTGTAAAGCATTTTTTGGGCAAAAAATCGTTTTTCCTGGATCCCTTTCCGAAAGCAGCCAGGAAGCCCGCCCTTCCCTTGCTGGGCCCTTTTAACCTAAGCGCCCCGGCCTTTCCATGCTTCCCCCTTGCCGCCGGGAGGCGGAGGCCTGAAGCCGCAGCCGGCGCCCTCTCCTGTCCGGCATGCGGGATCCCGGATCCAGGCAAATATCTGTAAATAGGAAATCCCTTTGGAGCCGGCTTTCCCGCTCTGGAGCCCATCCCTGCAAAAGCATAAAATATTGTTTTTTTTCTCCAAAATCACCCTGGGGGTGATTATTTTTTAGTCCCGAAGCAGTATGATGCTAGGTAGATGAATTATCGCTTCCCATACTAAGAAAGGAGGTCAGTTCAATGACAGAGCCTCAGTTTAACGGGCAGGCCCCGGGAGGAGGCGCCCAGGCTTTCGACCCGGCGGATATCGAAAAGAACAAGACCGTGGCCGGGCTGGCCTACATCCTCTTTTTCCTGCCGCTGATAGCCTGTCCCGATTCGCCCTACGGCCGATTTCATGCCAACCAGGGGCTGCTGCTGCTGATCCTGTGGGTCGGCGGGGTCTTGATCCTGAGCCTGATCCCGGTAATCGGTCCCGCAATCCTTCTGCCCATTTACGGCATCTTCCTCTTTGCCCTAATGATTATCGGCCTTATCAACGGCTTCAACGGCAAAGCCAAAGAACTCCCCCTTATCGGCAAGTTCAGGCTAATCCATTAGCCGCCGCAGAGCATCGAGAATGGCTAAGGTCAAGATTTCAATAAAAGGAAGGTGAAGAGAAGTTGAAAAAAGCCCTGGTTTTGCTAAGCGTTCTACTCCTCCTGTCGGCCCTGGCGGGCTGCGGCATCAATAAGAAGATCAGCGAGGAGGTTTCAGAGCAGATCGCCGAGGGCATCCTGGGAGAAGCGGGCAAGGGGAAGGTGGATGTTGATATCGAGGACGGCAAAATAAAATTCAAGGGTGAAGACGGCTCGGAAATGACCATCGGCGAAGACAAATGGCCCCAGGGCGGAGCGGCGGATCAGATCCCCGAATTTGCGAAAGGCAAGATTGCTTCCGCAAGCAACTCCGCCAAGGCGGCAATGATTCAAATTGGCGAGGTCGATGAGCAAGAGTACCTGCAATATGTAGAAGAGCTCAAAAAAGCGGGCTTTGACCGGAATGCCTCCTCTTATGCCGACGACCAAAGCAAAATGTACAGCGCTTTCAAGGGGGAAGACGTTTGGGTCATGGTTAATTACGGCGGCGACACCATGATCATCACCGTGGAAATCAAGTCTTAAGCCGGATAAAAAAGGCTCTTAAGGGCGGGCGTCCCAGGAAAAAAGGCCAAGGGCTGCCCGCCGGCTTTTGACAGTTTTCAGTTCCCGGCTCAAGCTTTCCCGAAGAAGGCAAAGGGCTGTCCAAAAGGATAGCCCTTTGCCATATTTTTATAAAATTTAATATTGACGCCGGCCGGGCCCTCTCCCCCACTGAACCTGGCCAAAA
>LFRQ01000104.1:26441-57200 GCA_001512835.1 Clostridia bacterium DTU022 | reverse complement strand
GACGCCGGAAGAAGGCCGGGAGAAAAAGTTTAATCGCCGGCGGAGGGAGGGAGGTCTTCCCGGTAATCCACCAGGATGGTGTCCACCCCGATTTTAATAATTCTCTCCCAGGGAATCACGTAATCCTTGGAGCGAATAATCTTCTTGAAGAGATGGCCGGAAGAAGGAATGATCACCGCCTTGACCCGCCCTTTCTCCAGGTCCAGTTCCAGATCGCCGATAAGGCCCAGGCGGCGCCCGTCGTTTACATTCACCACGTCCCGGTCCCGCAGCTCGCTGATCCTGATCAAAGACTCTCCCCTCCCGGCCCGGATTCTATGTACCTATTATATTATGGCCGGCCCCCCGGTGCCCCGGAGAAGCTTACTGCACGTATTTGCGCAAGTGCCCCAGGGCCGCCTTCTCCAACCGGGACACCTGGGCCTGGGATATCCCGATCTCGTCGGCCACCTCCATCTGGGTTTTGCCGCGATAGAAGCGCATGGTCAGGATCATCTTCTCCCGTTCATTCAGCTTGGTCAGGGCTTCCTTGATGGAGAGGATCTCCAGCCAGCGCTCATCGACATTTTTTTCATCGCTGATCTGGTCCATGACGAAGATGGGGTCGCCTCCATCGTGGTAGATGGGTTCGAAGAAGGAAACGGGCTCCTGGATGGCATCCAGGGCAAAGATCACGTCTTCGCGCTTCAGGTTAAGTTCGGCGGCAATCTCCCCCACCGAGGGCTCCCGGGAAAACTTGTTGGCCATGACGTCCCGCACCTGAAGCACTTTGTAAGCGATATCCCGCAGGGAGCGGCTCACCCGGATGGGATTGTTGTCCCGCAGGTAGCGCCGGATCTCCCCGATAATCATGGGGACGGCATAGGTGGAAAACTTGACATTCTGCCCCAGATCAAAGTTGTCGATGGCCTTAATCAGCCCGATGCACCCTACCTGAAAAAGGTCGTCCACATACTCCCCCCGGTTGTTGAAGCGCTGGATGACGCTGAGTACCAGCCTTAAATTGCCGTGGACCAGCTTCTCCCTGGCCTGCAAGTCGCCTTTCTTCATTTTTTCGAAGAGCCGGCGCATCTCCTTGTTGGTTAAAACGGGAAGCTTGGAGGTATTGACACCGCATATTTCCACTTTGTTCATGAGAGCCTCGCCTCCCCGCCAAGAGATACTAAAAGTATCTCTCCGGGCAGCTTTTTTTATACCCGGCGGCGGCTAGGAGGACTTCGCCCCAAGGAAGACCCCGAAGGCTCCCGGCGGCTTGTTAAAGGCTATTCCATTTTCCGGATCTCCTTCTGCAGGCGCTTGATAATGCGCTTCTCCAGGCGGGAAATGTAGGATTGGGAGATCCCCAGAAGCTCGGCCACCTCCTTCTGGGTCTTCTCCACCCCGTTGGTCAGCCCGAAGCGCAGCTCCATGATGCGCCGCTCCCGGAGGCTCAGCTTCTTCATGGCCAGGTAAAGCAATGAGCGCTCCACCTCTTCTTCAATATTTTTCAAGACCAGGTCGCCCTCCGTCCCCAGGACGTCGGACAGCAGCAGTTCGTTGCCGTCCCAGTCCACGTTCAGGGGCTCGTCAAAGGATATCTCCGCCCGGGCGCGGTTGTTGCGGCGGAGAAACATCAAGATCTCGTTCTCAATGCACTTGGAGGCGTAAGTGGCCAGCTTGATGTTCTTATGAGGATCAAAAGTGTTGACCGCCTTGATCAGGCCGATGGTGCCGATGGAGACCAGGTCATCGATGTTAACCCCCGTGTTCTCAAATTTCCGGGCGATATAGACCACCAGGCGCAGGTTTCTTTCGATGAGCACCGCCCGGACGGCGCCGTCTCCCCGCTTCAGCTTATCCAGCAGGTAAACCTCTTCTTCCAGGGAGAGCGGCGGCGGCAAGGCCTCGCTGCTGCTGACATAGTAAATATACTGCAGGTAATTGGGGCCGCGTCTTTGGACCAGCCGCAGCCGAAAGAGTTTCAACTGCAGCCGCCAGCGCATCCATAATTTAACCAACTGAAGCACCCCGTCTCTTCCGGACTATCCCGCCGGGAGCAGATCCGGTGGAAGCAAGGCCTGGTAGCCGGCCGCCGGCCCGAAACCGGGCCGGCTGATGCCCAGGACTGCCTGCGCCCCCAGCTTCCGGACCTGGCCCCTCCAGTTCACCGCCACTGCATCCGGGCGGAAGCCCAGCATCATCTCCCGGGAACCACCCACGCCTCGAAAAGGAATCAGGGTAAAGTCCCCGGCGAGAACGTAATCCCCCATCTCCTCCAGTACGGTCCAGAGATCCGCTTCCGGGTCCGCCAGGCGCCGGTAGAGAGGATCGGGCAGCAAACCCTCCAGGCTGCGGAAATCGACGATGATTACCGGCCTTTTCCCCACGGGATCCCGGAGCCGGTTTCCCGTGTCCAGGAAAGCGGTTACCGTTTTCCGGCGATCCCGCCAGCTAATAGTCAGCTCCAACTCCCAGAGGCGCAGCCACTTCTTCTCCTCCATGTACGGCTGCAAGCATCCCAGAAGCAGGTAAAGGAGCAGGCAGGCGGCCGCCAGCAGGAGGGCGTCCCCCATGACCGCCGGCTTGGCCACCGGGGTGAAGAGCTGCCCGGCGGCCAGGGCCGCACCGCCCGTCATAAAGGAAACCAGAAAAAATCCGCCCCAGAGCAGCAGAAGCTCCAATCTCCGTACCGGCCAGAAGGCCGCCATCACCATGGCCAGGGGGGCCAGAAGCAGGACGGCCAGGGTCAGCAGGTAATGGAGAGGCCATAAAGCCGCCAGCACCGCCGGCGCTCCCAGAAGAGCCCCGCCGGCCAGCCTCAACAGCCCCGGTCGGTGGCGGAATATTTTGGCGGTAATCAGCAGCAGAAAATAATTGAGCAAAAGATTCAGGATAAGCAGAAGATCCAGGTACATCTTCTCTCCCCGTATGGCGGGGCTCGTTCTTATGTATATGAACCCTCCCCCGCGGATATGTTTTATTATATATTGCTCCCCGGGGGAAATATGTCGTTGCTTGGCAAAGCCTTCAAACAAAAATAACGACAAAACCTTCCCTGGAAACAGGGAAGGTTTTATCAACAGAAAACTTTTTCTAGGCCTTCTAGGCCGGAAGGCTATTTTTTAACCTGCCGGATAAAGGCCGGCGTATCGATATCTTCCCGGCCAAAGTTGTCGTGGCTAAGGACCCGCAGCGTTTCCGACCTGCTCTCCTCCGTATGGAAGCCGGTGGCAATGACGGTGATCCGCACCTGGTCCTTCAGCTCTTCATCGATCACCGCTCCAAAAATAATGGTGGCTTCGGGATCGGCCATGCTGGAGACGATCTCCGCCGCCTCGTTCACCTCAAACAGGCCCAGGTCCGTTCCGCCGGTAATATTGATCAGTATGCCCCGGGCCCCCTGGATGGAGGTCTCCAGCAGGGGGCTGTTGGTAGCCGCCTTGGCCGCCTCCACGGCCCGGTTGTCCCCGCTGCCCTGTCCCACCCCCATCAGGGCGGGGCCGGTTTCCGCCATAATAGTCCGCACATCGGCAAAGTCCAGGTTAATCAAGCCGGGGATGGCAATAAGGTCCGAAATGCCCTGGACCCCCTGGCGCAGGATATCGTCGGCAAAGCGGAAGGCTTCCACGATGGGAGTGCGCTTCTCCACCACCTGCAGCAGCCGGTCATTGGGGATGGTGATCAAGGTGTCCACCTTCTGCTGCAGCACGGCGATCCCCGCCTCCGCCTGCCGGGCCCGCTTGCGCCCTTCAAAGCTGAAGGGCCTGGTTATAACCCCCACGGTGAGGATGCCCAGCTCCTGGGCTATTTCGGCGATGACAGGCATGGCTCCCGTCCCGGTGCCGCCGCCCATTCCCGCCGTAAGGAAGACCATGTCCGCACCCTTGATGACGCTTTCCAGCTCCTCCCGGCTCTCCTCCGCCGCCTGCCTCCCAATCTCGGGATCGGAGCCCGCACCCAGCCCCCGGGTCAACCGCTCCCCGATCTGCAGCTTTACCGGGGCATTGGAAAGCGTCAAGGCCTGGGCATCGGTGTTGACGGCGATAAAGTCAACCCCTTTTAACCCCGCGTCAATCATGCGATTGACAGCGTTGCTGCCCCCGCCGCCTACGCCTACCACTTTTATAGAGGCAAACCGTTCCATTTCCAGATCAAATTCCAAAACTTAAACCTCCTTCGGCCCTCGACTACTCCATAAAGTCGTCCAGCCAGTCTTTAATGCGCTGCCAGAGACTTCTCTGCTCTCTTCTTTGCGCCGGGCGACTGGAAGAAGGAGCGTACTGCTTGGGCTGGTAGCGGTAGATATAATTGATTAATCCCACGGCGGCGGCATAGCCGGGGTTTTGAATGCCGGCATAGTTGATCTCCGCCAGCCGGACCTGCTCTTCCCGGCCCAGGCACTCCCCGGCCAACTCCAAAAGCCCCCTGGTGGCGGAGACCCCGCCTCCCAGGACTACCCCGGCCGGCGGCAGCTGCGGCCAACCCATCTTTATCATCTCTTCCCGGGTAATCTGCAGGATCTCCTGGATCCGGGGTTCGATAAAGCGGGAGATCTCCCTTTCGGAGACCAGCCTCTTCTCCTTCCCCCCGACGGTGTACACTTCTATCTCCTCCGCGTCTCCGGCCTTGTGGGCCGCGGCCCAGCCGTGCTCGATCTTTAAGTTCTCCGCGGCCGCAAAGCTTGTCCGCAATCCCACCGCCAGGTCGTTGGTAATATGATCGCCGCCGATGGGCAGGACCGCCAGGCTCTGCAGCTTCCCTTTCTGGAAAAAGGATATCTCAGTGGTTCCGCCACCCATGTCCACAAGAAAAACACCCAGTTCCTTTTCGTCGGGGGAGAGGGAGGCTTCCGCTGCAGCCAGGGCCTGGAGAATCAAACCCTTGACTTCCAGCCCGGCATTATTGACGCAGCGAACCAGGTTGCGCAATGAAGTGATGGGGCTGCTGATAATCATGGCGTCCACCTCCAGGCGCACGCCCAGCATCCCTATGGGGTCCCGGATATCGCTGTAGCCGTCCACAATATATTCCCGGGGAATTATGTCCACGATCTCCCGGTCCGAGGGAAGAGCGATCACCCGGGCGGCCTGCAAGACCCGTTCCACGTCTTCCGGCCTTATCTCTCGGTCCTCGGAGGAAACCGCCACCACGCCGCGGTTGTTGATCAACTCTATATTTAAACCGGAAAAGCCGACATAGGCAGAATCGATCTTCGTCCCCACCATCCGCTCGGCTTCTTCGGCGGCACTGACTATAGAGTTGACGGTCTTCTCCAGATCGACAATTACCCCCTTTTTCATCCCCTCCGAGGGACTCAGCCCCAAACCGACAACGCTGATGGTACCATCCGGACGAGGTTCGCCAACGATGACTCTTACCTGGTAGGTTCCCACGTCCATTCCGACAATAAAATTGTTGCGTGCCAATGCCATACCCCCTACCCCATTGCGGTTACGTAATTAATTCAACATGGCTTGAAGATTCCCTCTTCCTTTGATCCTATTTTTTCATGATTGTCCTCCGGCAGGAACAAAAACCAGGCGATCTTCCGCCCGCACGTCGATATAGCCCTCCTCCTCGGGGTCCAGGTAAGGAAGGCTTTCATAAAGTAGGACCAGCTTCTCCTTCATGGCCGAGGAATTTCCCAGCAAAACCTGCCATCCTTCGACGGTAAACAGCAGCAGGTTGTCGGGGTCGGCCAGGTTTAACTCGGAAACGTCCAGGCCCGGCACCTGTTCCAGGGCTTCCAGGAAAAGGCGCAGCGCTTCCGCCTGCTTGGGATCCGGCAAGGGCCGGCCCGGGGTCGGCTCTTCCTCCAGGCCCGTCACCACCGGCATCCCCTGCTCCATGGAATCCCGGCGGCTAAAGACAATTCCCTGCCGGTCTGCCGCCCAGCAGCCGCCTCCCACCAGGACCACCGCCGCCGTCTTTCTTTCCTTGACGGATATCTCCAGCACCGGGGGAAAATAGATCTTCTTCACTTCCACCGCCTCCACCAGAGGAAGCTGCGCCAGCCGCCGGGCGATCTTATCCCCGGAGACCAGGAGGAGGTTCTCTCCCTCCCGCACCCCCGCGGCCTGGATTATCTCCCGGGGCTGAAGCTCTTGCAGCCCCACAACCCGGATCTCCCCAATGCCCAGGAGAGCTTGTCCCCCCCAGAGGAGCAAGGCGGCGGCCAGCAGAAAGGGCAAGCCCCACCGCAGCCCCCGGCCTATTTTCCGAAGGATTGCCGCTTTTCTGCTTTCCCTTTTGCTTCCGGGGAAGCGCCTTACCTTCTGTCTTGCCGGCTGATTGGCTAACTGCTTCATGGCAGCGCCTCCCCAGGAGAAGCGGCCGCCGTCACCCGGCGGGAAGCGCCCTCCGCCTCTCCGCCGGAAATATCTTCCGCCACCCGGCTAATCCGGGCTCCCAGCCCGTTCAGCACCAGGTGCAGGTTCTCATAGCCCCGGTCGATATGCTTGATCTGGGTAACCACGGTCTCCCCCCGGGCAGCCAAGCCGGCCAATACCAGGGCGGCACCGGCCCTTAAATCCGTAGCTTCCACCACCGCGCCTTCCAAGCTCTCCACCCCGGCAATCAACGCCTCCTGCCCGCTGACCCGGATGCGAGCCCCCATCTTGTTCAGCTGGGGGACATGCTTAAAGCGCTGTTGAAATACTTTTTCCAGCACCCGGCTCTCCCCCGGGCACAAAGCCAGCAGAGTCATCAACGGCGGCTGCAAGTCCGTGGGGAATCCCGGGTAGGGCTCTATGCTTACCAGCGGGACAGCTTTCAATTGGCCTCCCCGGACCCGGACCCGGCGGGGGCCGGTCTCCACCTCCACTCCCGCCTGCTCCAAAACCTGGAGCAGGGAGGTCATGTGCTCCGGGCAGACCTCCTCCAGGGTAAGGTCTCCCTGGGTAATCGCCGCCGCCACCAGGTAGGTGCCGGCCACAATGCGGTCCGGAAAGACCCGGTAGCAGCCGCCTCCCAGCTCCCGCCCGGAAGGCTCCACCGTTATCGTGGAGGTGCCGGCGCCGGAGATCCGCGCGCCCATCAAATTGAGAAAGTTCTGAAGATCAACAATCTCCGGCTCCCGGGCGGCATTCCTGATTACGGTCCGGCCCAGGGCGGTGACCGCCGCCATCATCAGGTTCTCCGTAGCCCCCACGCTGGGATAATCCAGCAGGACTTCGCCGCCGCGCAGCAATCCCCGGGCTTCGATAAGCCCGCCCTCCTTCTCCTCGATGGCGGCTCCCAGACTCTGGAGACCGCGCAGGTGCAAGTTAACGGGTCTCGGGCCGATGGCACAGCCGCCGGGGCGGCAGAGCCGTACCCGGCCCAGGCGACCCAGCAATGGGCCCATTAAAAAAATGCTGGATCTCATCTCCCGCATCAAGTGCTCGGGAACTTCGCAGCGATCCACCCGGTCGGTCCGCAGGATAATATCCCTCTCCGCGTAGCGGACCGTTGCCCCCAGGCAGGTAAGAATATTTAACATGGAGCGAACATCGTGCAAGTCCGGAACATCTTTTAAGACAATCTCTTCCCGGCTGCAATTCAACAGCGAAGCCGCCAGGACCGGCAAAATTGAGTTTTTGGCCCCATGTACCCTGGTCTTCCCGGCTATTTTCCGGCCCCCCTGAATAATCAACCGATCCACGTGCTCCACTCCCGTTAATTCTCTACCCCGACGATTTTTACCTCCGGGTGTAGCTCAATGTTAAACTTTTTCTTGACCAGCTGTTGAACCTTCCGGATCAGGGCCAGAACATCCTTTGCGGTAGCTCCCCCGGTATTGACGATAAAGTTGGCATGCTGCTCTGAAACCTGGGCCCCTCCCACGCGCAGCCCCTTCCCCCCGGCGGCTTCGATCAAGCGGCCGGCGGGCTGGTCGGGGAGATTGCGGAAGACGCTTCCACAACTGGGCAGCTGGGGATGCTTGCGGCGCCGTTCCTGCAGGTAATGCTCCAGCAGCGCCTCGGAACGGGCCGGATCTCCCTTCTCCAGCTGCAGCAGAGCCTCGGCCACCACCCCCGCCGAGGAGAGGCTGCTGCACCGGTAGCCGAATTCAATTTCCTTCCGGGCCAACTCCAGGACCCGGCCCTGGAAATCCACCACGGTAACGGACTGGACCAGGGAGCCGATGTTGCCGCCGTAAGCCCCGGCGTTCATGATCAGGGCGCCGCCCAGGGTACCGGGTATACCCCCGGCAAACTCCAATCCCGCCAAGCCCTTCCGGACTGCGGCCCGGGCCAGGTCGGGCATCGGCGTCCCGCTGCCGGCCCGGATCCGGTTCCCCTCCTCGCAGCGAATGTAGTGGAAGGGAGAACCGATTTTCATTACCAGCCCCCTGATTCCCCCGTCCAGCACCAGCAAGTTGCTCCCGTTGCCACATACCAGCAGCGGTATCCCATGGAGATGGCTGTAGCGGACCACCCGGGCAATCTCCTCGATATCCACCGGGCAGACCAGGTAGTCCGCCGGCCCCCCGATCCGCCAGGAAGTATGCCGGGACATCGGCTCATCTTTCTTTATCCCGTTTTTAAGTAACGGCCCCAATTCGCGCTCAAGGTTCAACCTGACAACTCCTCCATGAGATCGTTTTATTGTATGCAGATTTCCCGGCAGTTGTGTTTATCCATCTCGCCGGAGGACTTCCTGCAGGCAGCGGTAAACCCGCTCCGCGGAATCCACTATCCCCAGCTTTTTGCTCGCCTCCGCCATCCTGCTGAGCGCCTCCTCCCGGAGCAGATCCTCCAGCTCCCGGCGCAGGCGCCGGGGATTGAATTCGCTTTCCTGGATCAGGCGGGCCGCCCCCGCTTCCGCCAGGAGGCTGGCGTTGTAATGCTGGTGGTTGTTCACCACGTTGGGCGAAGGAACCAGGATGGCCGGCAGCCCCAGGGCGGTAATCTCCGCCAGGGTGGTGGCGCCGCTGCGGGAGATGAGCAGATCCGCCGCCGCCAGGAAAGTGGGCATCTCCTTCAGGTAGGGGTAGAGCTGAACCTGCCCGGGAAGGGGGTCCAGTTCTTCCCTTACCTCCTTATAGTATATCTCTCCCGTGACATAGATCAGCCGGACCCGGGGCGGCAGCCAGCCCGATTTAATAAAACTGACCAGGACCTGATTCAGCTTGGCCGCTCCCCGGCTGCCGCCGTAAGCGATAACCAGCTTGGTATCCGCCTCCAGCTTCAGCCGGCGGCGGGACTCGCTCCGGTCCACAGCGGCTACCTCGCTGGCCCGGGGGTTCCCGGTAACCACCGTCCGGGCCCGGCGGGGAAAATAGGGCCGGGAGGCTTCAAAGGAGAGGCACACCCGGGACGCAAAGGGCGCCAGGTAGCGGTTGACGGCTCCGGGAATGGCGTTCTGCTCGTGGAGAACCACGGGTATCCGGCGCCATATGGAAGCCAGGAGCACCGGGGCGGCTGCGTAGCCCCCGGTACCCAGGACCGCCTGAGGCCGGAAATCCCTGATGATGGACTGCACCCGGGCCAGGCCGGAGGCAAATTCCTTGACTACCGGCCCCAGCTGAGAGAGGCGCCGCGAGTAGCCCCGGGCCGGTATGGCCACAAAAGGTATGCCCGCCTCAGGCACAATCTTGCTCTCCAGCCCGGCGGCGGTGCCCACGTAGAGAAGCTCCGCCCCTTCTTCCCGCTTCAGAATATGCCGGGCCAGGGCCAGGGCGGGATAGATATGACCGCCTGTCCCTCCGCCGCTTAAAATAATTCTCATGCCATAAGCACTCCTACTTCTGGGCATACCTGGAGATGTTCAGCAGCACCCCCAGGCTGCACAGGGTGATAAAGACCGAACTCCCCCCGGCGCTGATTAAAGGCAGGGTAATCCCGGTAACAGGTATGGAGCCGGTGACTACGGCGATATTGGTCAGGGCCTGAATGGCGATCATGGCCGTTATCCCCGCCGCCAGGAGGCTGCCGAAAGTATCCGGGGCGGCCATGGCAATCTTAAGCCCCCTCCATATTAACACAAAAAAGAGGAGCAGCACCGCCGCGGCGCCCACAAAGCCCAGCTCCTCCCCAATCACGGCAAAGATAAAATCGTTCTGGGGCTCCGGCAGGTAGTACAGCTTCTGGCGGCTCCGCCCCAGGCCTACGCCGAAGAGGTGGCCGGGCCCCAGGGCCAGGAGGGACTGGATGATTTGGTACCCAGTCCCGCTGGGATCCGCCCAGGGGTCGAGAAAAGCCATAAGCCGGCGAATTCGGTACTCGGCTTTGAAGATAATGGCCAGCAGGGGCGGCAGGGCCAGCAGGACCAGGGCCGCCAAGTGCTTGATAGGCATCCCCGCCAGCAAAATGATCACCATGGTGCCCGCCACCAAGACCAGGGCCGTGCCCACGTCGGGCTGGGCGGCGACAAAGATAAAATTAATCCCCACCAGGACCAGGGGGATGAAGCTGCTGGACCAGAAATTCTCCAGCCGGACGCTCCGGCTGCTCAGGTAGGCGGCAGTAAAGAGAATAAAGGCCAGCTTGCTGAATTCCGCCGGTTGAACGGTCAGCCCCCCGATGCTTAACCAGCGCCGGGCGTCGGTCCCCAAATCCGTTCCCAGGGGGGTAAAAACCAGGGTTAAGAGGACAAAATTGGCCAGGAGCACAAAGAGGGAGAGCCGCCGGTAGCGCCAGTAGGGAAAGCGGGAAAGGATGAACATGCCCGCCAGGCCCAGACCCACCCAGAGCGCCTGTCTCCTAAGAAAGTAGTAGGGGTCGCCCCGGCTTTCTCCGGCAATAACGTAGCTGGCACTAAAGACCATAATCAGCCCCATGCTAAGCAACAGCAAGATGGCCAGAATCAGTGCAAAATCCGGATCCCGTCGCTGCGGCTTTTTCATGGATGTCTCTGCCCCTTTCTTCCCGGTGCCTACTACGGTTTAATCTGCCGGACCAGTTCCTTGAAACGGTTTCCCCTCTCCTCGTAGCTGCTGAACATATCCCAGCTGGCGCAGGCCGGGGAGAGCAGGACCAGGTCGCCGGCCCTGCTGCGGCGCCAGGCCTCTTCCACCGCCTCCTCCAGGCTGCCCACCTTCCGGTAGGCTCCAAAACCGGCCTCCTCCACCTCCCGGATGATCCGGTCCGCCGTCTCTCCCAGCACCACCAGAAAGTCCACCTCTTCCTTAATAACCCTGGCCAGGTCCCGGAAGTCGCTTCCCTTGTCTTTTCCCCCGGCGATCAAGAGCTTCCTGCGCCCGGGGAAGGCGCGCAGGGCCTTGATGGTTGCCTCGGGGTTGGTCCCCTTGGAGTCGTTGATAAAATCCACGCCCTGAACGGAGGCAACAAATTCCAAACGGTGCTCAATGGCTTTAAAACGGCGCAAGGTCCGGCCGATGGCCTCCGCCTCCGCCCCCGCCGCCCAGGCCGCCGCCGACGCCGCCAGGGCGTTCTCCAGGTTGTGCTCCCCGGGGAGGGCGATCTCTTCCACGGGGCAGACGGCCTGCCGCTCTCCCGTAGGGCTGTACAGGTAAACCCAGCCTTCTTCCACGCCCACCCCCGGCACCCGCTTCCCGCTGCCGAACCAGAGCAGGGGGCCCGGAGCCCGGTACTGCAGCTCCGCCACCGCCCCATCGGCGGCATTCAGGACGGCAAAATCTCCGGGACCCTGGTTTTCCAGGATGCGGGCCTTGGCCGCAAAGTAGTTCTCCAGGCTGCCATGGTAATTGAGATGGTCCTGGGAAAAATTGAGCACCACCGCCACCGCCGGCCTAAAGCTGCGGATGTTCTCCAACTGGAAGCTGCTCAACTCGGCCACCACGATCCCCGTGGCTTCCACTTTTCCCACCAGGTCGCAAAGGGGCCAGCCGATGTTTCCCGCCGCAAATACCTGGTGGAAGCGGGCTTCCTTCAGGATGGCCGCCGTCAAGGCCGTGGTGGTGGTCTTCCCGTTGGTGCCGGTAATCCCCACGATGGGGGCTTTAATAAAAGCATATGCCAGTTCAATTTCCGATAATACCGGAATTTCCATGGAGGCGGCTCTTTGAAGCATCCCCAGGTCAGGAGGAACGCCCGGGCTCTTGATCACCAGGGAGACACCGGGCCCAATCAAGGCGGGGTCATTGCCCCCCAGGACCGGCTCCAGGACGGGGCTTTTGGGCAGCAGCGCCAGCTCTTGGCGCAAGGCTTCGGCAGGCTTGTGATCGTTGACCACCACCCGGGCCGCCCCCAGCTTAACCAGCAGCCGGGCGGCGGCCACGCCGCTTCGGGCCAGGCCCACCACCACCACCTGGCGCCCGCGGATTTCCTCCAGCAGAGAAGAATAGCTGCCTTCATAAACTTTCAAAAAAATCCGCCTCCCAGATCCAGCAGGGCCACTAGGGCCAGGATAAAGGCCAGGGCCCAGAAGCTGGTAACCACTCGCCACTCCGACCAGCCCTTTAATTCAAAGTGGTGATGCAGGGGGGTCATCAAGAAAAGGCGCTTCCCCGTCAGTTGGAAGGAGGCCACCTGCAGAATAACGGCCAGGGTCTCGATGACAAAGACCCCGCCGATAATCAGCAGGTAGAGCTCCGTTTTCGTCAGGATGGCCACCGCCGCCAGGGCTCCGCCCAGGGCCAGGGAGCCCGCATCCCCCATAAAAACCCGGGCCGGGTGAAGATTGTAAACCAGGAAGCCGAAGCAGGCCCCCACCATGACGGCACAGAAGAAGGCCAGCTCGTACTGCCCCTGCATGGCGGAAATATATAAAAAAGTAAGGAAGGAGATAATGGCCGTCCCCGCCGCCAGCCCGTCAATACCGTCCGTCAGGTTAACGGCGTTGGTGGTGCTCAGGATCATCACCACCACCAGGAGGGAGTAGAATTTCCCCAGCTCCAGCTGGATCTCCGTGAAGGGGATGGCCACCGCCGTGGAGTGCCCCGCCTGAAAGAGCAAGGCGGCAAAGAGCCCCGCCAGCAGGAGCTGCCCCAGGATCTTGTTTCGCGCTTTCAAGCCCAGGGAGCGCCCGCGGGATACCTTGGTATAATCGTCCAGCCCACCGATAACGGCGCCTCCCAGGGTGGGGAGAAAGGCCAGGAATACGGCGGCCTGGCGCGGGCCCAGGAGCAGCTGGGTAATTAAGGCCGCCGCCAGGAAGACCACCCCGCCCATGGTGGGCGTCCCCGCCTTGGCCAGGTGGCGGGCCGGACCGTCCTCTCTGATCTGCTGCCCGAATTGAAGCCTCTTCATGTAGCGGATAAAGAAAGGGCCTAGCAGGAGGCTGATCCCAAAAGAGACGACGATGCCGCTAAGCAGTTCCTGGGGCATAATCCCGCTCCTCTCCGCCGTACAGCTCCAAAAGGGCCGCCACGATCTTTTCCATCTGCATCCCCCGAGATCCTTTAACCAGTATATACCACCCGGCCTCCACGGGCAGATCCCTTAAGATCTCCAGAGCCCCGTGGTGGCCGGAGCTTGCCGAAGCCGAAAGCCCTCCTTTCCTGGCTCCTTCCACTATTTCAGGGGCCATCTCTCCCACCGCTACCAGGGCGGCAATTCCGCTGCGGGCGGCCGCCTCCCCCACCTGGTAGTGGAGCGCCGCCGCCGCCGGGCCCAGCTCCAGCATGTCGCCCAGCACCGCCACCCCCCGCTTTCCGGCCAGGTCGGCCAGCACCTGCAGGGAAGCCTTGACGGAACCGGGATTGGCGTTGTAACTGTCGTCAATTATCTTAACCCCGTTGGCCGCCTTCCGGATCTGCAGCCTCCCGCCGGTGATCCGGCTGGCGGAAAGGCCGACCTCCATCTCCCGGGGCTCCAACTGGAAGATCCAGCCAACCGCCAGGGCGGCCAGGGCGTTGCTGACCAGGTGCCGGCCCGGCCAGGAGAGATGGAAGGGGTGTTCTTGTCCATTGGGGAAGCGCACCCGGAAACGACTGCTCTCTCCCTGATAAGACAGCTCCATTCCTTTTATATCTCCCTGCTCCAAGCCGTAAAAGAAAACTTTCCCCGGGAAGCGCTTCCCCATCTGGCGCAGGTAAGGGTCGTCTCCGTTTAGCACCGCCACCCCCGAGGGGCCCACGGCTTCCAGGAGTTCCCCTTTGGCCCGGGCGATATTCTCCACAGAACCCAGATGTTCCAGGTGAGCCTCCCCAATATTGGTAATCACCCCGATGCCGGGGGCGGCGATGCGGGCCAGGGCCGCGATCTCCCCCGGGGCGCTCATTCCCATCTCCAGCACGGCCACCTGGTGCTCCTTCTCCAGCTTCGTCAAACAGAGGGGCAATCCAATCTCGTTGTTTAGATTCCCCTCCGTCTTCAGTACCTTCAGGCGGCTGCTGAGAACGCCGGCAATAAAATCCTTGGTGGTGGTCTTCCCGCTGCTCCCCGTCACCCCCACCACAGGCAGGTCAAAGCGGCGGCGGCAAAATCCCGCCACCTGCTGCAGGGCTTTCAAGGGGTCCCGGACCCCGATAATCAGGCTCTCCCGGGGGATCTCGGCGGGGAGCACCGGGCGGGCATAAAAGGAACCCGCCGCCCCCGCGGCCAGGGCCTGGGGTATATAGCGGTGCCCGTCTTCCCGGCTCCCCCGCAAGGGAACGAAAAAATCACCCGGCTTAACCTGGCGGGAATCAATGCAAAAGCCGGTGATCTCCTTCTCCGGATCCCCCTGCAAGAGCAAGCCGGAACAGGCTTCCATTATTTCCGTACCTTTCAACAGCATGGCTTCAGATCGCTCCTCGTTCCTCTCCCGGCCAGCAGCTCCAGGGCCACCTGCCGGTCGCTGAAGGGAAAAACCTGTCCCTTGATCACCTGGTACTCCTCGTGGCCTTTACCGGCGATGAGGACCAGGTCTCCCGGGCCCGCCGCCTCCAGGGCCAGCTTGATGGCTTCCCGGCGGTCCAGGACCACCCGGTAGGAGCGGAGGGGGCTCTTGGAGAGCCCGGGGAGGATATCCGCCACAATGGCTTCCGGGTCTTCGCCCCGGGGATTGTCGCTGGTTACCACGGCATAATCGCTGTACCTTCCCGCCACCTCGCCCATCAGGGGGCGCTTGCTGCGATCCCTCTCCCCGCCGCAGCCGAAAACGGTGATCAGCCGCCCCCGGGTCAGATCCCGGGCCGCTTTCAAAACATTTTCCAAGCCGTCGGGGGTGTGGGCGTAATCGACCACCACCAGGAAATCCTGGCTCCCTTCGATGAGCTCAAAGCGGCCGGGGACGCCGCCAAACCCCGCCAGGGCCTCCCTCATCTCCTCCAGGGAGAAGCCCTCCACCAGGCCGACGGCGATGGCCGCCAGGGCATTGTAGACGTTGAATATCCCCGGCAGCCTCAGCCGGATCCGCTCCCGCCCGGCAAAGCTCAGGCAGCGGAAGGAGAGACCCTGCCGGTCCATCTTGATCTCCGCCGCCGCCACATCGGCCCGGCGCTTAAGGCCGTAGGTGACCACCTGGGCGCTGCAGCGCCTCTGCAAATACGGGAAGCTCTCGTCGTCGGCATTCAGCACCGCCACCCGCGGCCCCCGGTAATCGTCGAACTCCGTCCCCATCATGGAGAAGAGCCGGGCTTTGGCTTCCCGGTAGGCCTCGAAGGTCCGGTGAAAATCCAGGTGCTCGCTGGTAACATTGGTATTGACCACCACGGCAAAGCGGCACCCGGCCACCCGCTTCTGTTCCAGGGCATGGGAGGAAACCTCCATGGTCAGCCGGCCGGCCCCCAGGGAGACCAGCTTCGCCATCATCTCCTGCAGATCGCTGGCTTCGGGGGTGGTGGCCGGCGAGGGGATGGCCGACGCCCCCAGCCGGTAGCTTATGGTTCCCACCAGCCCTGTCTTCTCCCCCCTGCTCCGAAACAGGTGATCTATGAGGTGGGTGGTGGTGGTTTTGCCGTTGGTTCCCGTGACCCCGATCACCCTCAAGGAGCGGGAAGGATGCCCGTAAAAGCGATCGGCGATTAAGGCCAGGGCCAGGCGGACATCGGGAACCCGGATCAGGGGAACTCCTTCCAGGAGCGCCCGCTCCGGAACCACCGCGGCCACGGCTCCGCTGGCTACCGCCTCCCGGGCGTAGCGCCAGCCTTCCCGGTGCCGCCCGTCCAGGGCAAAGAAGAGGTCTCCCGCCTGGACTTTGGCGCTGTGGTAGGAGAGCCCGGATACCTCTCCTCCCTCCACCCCCTCGATCTTTTTCAACAGCAGCGGTTGCAGCAGGTAATCCAGGGAATGCCTGGGCATACTCATCCTCTCCCGGAAAGACACTAGAGCGATCTGCTCAATAGTGTATTCTATTATCCGGCGAGAAGAAGTGTTCCCGGACTACTGCTGCAGCGACGAGGAAAAAGTAACCGCCACCGCCGCCCCGCTGACCACCTCCGTCCCCGGATCGGGGCTCTGCTTCACGGCTATTCCCGAGCCCTCCACTTTCAGGTGGAGGCCCAGCCAGCTGAGCACCTCTCCGGCTTCCTTGACCGTCAGGCCCCGCAAGTCCGGGACCTGTATCTTCTCGGGAACCCCTTCCCCGTCATGGAGGTAGATTACCACCTGGGTCTGGGCAGGAACCTGGGCTCCCGCTTTGGGCGTCTGGTTAACAATATAATTCCCTTCTCCTACTATTCTTAACAGGAGGCCTTCCGTATCCACCGCTTCGGCAGCCTGGTCCACGGTCAGGCCCTTGAGATCCGGCACGGAGACCCAGCGTCCTTCGGGAAGGGCCGGCCCCTCCTGGGGAGGAATCTTCAGGTAGGCCAGAACATCGTTCATGATTCTCCGGAAAATGGGGGCGCAGACCTGGGAGCCCCACTGCGGCCCCCGGGTGGCCCCGTCCACCGCCACGTAGAGAATGATTTGCGGGTCGTCCACGGGTACAAAGCCGATGAGGGAGAGAATATATTCGCCGGGTATGTACGTCCCTCCCGGCCCGACCTTCTGGGCCGTTCCCGTTTTCGCCCCAATCCGGTACCCCTCGATGGCGGCATTGGTCCCGCTGCCGTTCTCCACCACGCTCTCCATAATGGCGGCCACCCTCCGGGAAGTATCCGCGGAGATCACCTGGCGCACCGTCTCCTCCCGGCCCTCGTAGACCACTTCCCCCTGATCGTTGCGGATCTCCTTGACCAGGTAGGGCTTCTTCAGGTAGCCCCCGTTGGCCATGGCCGATACGGCCATCAACTGCTGCAGGGGAGTAACGGAGACCCCCTGCCCGAAGGAGGTGGTGGCCAGTTCCAGGGGGCCCACCTGGTCCAGGGAAAATACCAGACCGGCACTCTCCCCGGGATAATCGATCCCCGTTTTTTTGCCGAAGCCGAAGGCGTCGATATAAGCAAACAGCTTCTCCTTCCCCAGGCGCTCCCCCAGTTTGATAAAGGCGGGGTTGCAGGAACTCTCCACCGCCTGGAGATAGGTGATGCTGCCATGGCCCCGCCCCGCCGTCCAGCAGCCGATATTGCGGCCGGCTACGGTGGCATGGCCGGTACAGTGAAAATACTCATTTTCGTTAAAAAGACCTTCCTCGATGGCCGCCGCCAGAGTGATCAGCTTAAAGGTGGAGCCGGGTTCAAAAGAGCTGGTCACCGGCAGCAAAGGCCAGTAGTCCGGGTCGTATTCCCCGTAATGGAGGGGATCGAAATCCGGCCGGGAGGCGGCCGCCAGGATCTCCCCCGTGCGGGGGTCGGCGGCCATGGCCATGGCCCTTTTCGGCCGGTACTCCAGCATGGCCCGGTCCAGCTCCCGCTCCACGATATACTGGATGGTCTCGTCGATGGTCAGGTAGAGGTCCATCCCTTCCTTGGGCGGCACAAAGCTCCTGATTTCGTGGGGGATCTGGCGCCCATAGACATCGGAAGGGAAAAGAAGCCTCCCTTCTCTCCCCTGCAGCTGCTCTTCGTAGAGGAGCTCCAGCCCTCCCCAGCCCTGGTCGGTCCCTACAAAACCCAGCAACTGGGAAGCCAGCCTGCCTCCCGGATAATAGCGCTGCCCCTCGGTGGTAAAGGTGATCCCCTCCAGGTCCAGCTCGCGCACCTCTTGGGCCACCTGGGGGTCTACCTTCCGCTTAAGGTAGATGGCGCTGCGATCCATGGTCAGCAGCTCGTAAAGGTCGTCTTCATCCATCTGGAGAACAGGGGCCAGCAGCCTGGCGGTCTCCCGGGGCTCTTCAATCTGGGGCGGTATGGCCACCACCGTCTCCACGGTGCTGCTGCCGGCCAGAAGCTTTCCGTAACGGTCGTAGATGGATCCCCTGGGGGAACGGACGGGGATGCTGCGGTTCCACTGCTCCCAGGCCTTGGTGTACAGTTCATCGGCCCGGACAATCTGGATCCAGGCCAGCCGGCCCAGGAGGGCACAGGAAACAACAAGGAAGCAGATGAATAGCCATAAGAGCCTTTTCCTTACGGCAAGCAGGGTGACTGATCCTTCCGCCAAGGATGCCTTCACTCCCTAAGTCCAGAACCGCTCCCCCCGCTGGCAATGATCACTCTAAGCTGGCTGCTGCTGGGCTCCTGCATTCCCAGTTCGTTCCGGGCCACGGATTCCACCCGGGAGAGAGAACTTAGGCCCATGGCCACCTGTTCCAGTTCCCGGTACTCTTCTTCCAAGGCCTGCAAATCCTTCTTGGCCTGGCTGATCTGGTAGCTGAGGGTCACCATGGAGCAGTACTGGGCGATAACCAGCAGCCCCAGGATAAAACAGCCGGCCAATACCGAAAGCAGCCGCGCCTTCGGGCCAAGCCACCGGCGGGGTTGCACGGAAGGGGCTGCCTTCCGCTGGGGAAGAGAATGCTGTTCTTCCCGGTAAATCCTTCTGGCTTCTAACACTCTATTCACCTGCCTCACTATTTAGAACGCTTCCCGGCACTGAGCCGCCCGCAAGCGGGCGCTCCTGGACCGGGGGTTCCGTTCCAGCTCCTGGGCTGAAGGGCGAACCGCTTTGCGGGTAAGCAGCTTCAGCCGGCCTTCTCCGCTGCAGATGCAGGGGAGCCCCGGGGGACAGGTGCATCCCCCGGACTGCTCCTGAAAAAACCTCTTCACGATCCTGTCTTCCAGGGAGTGGTAGGCAATTACTACCAGGCGCCCCCCTGGATTAAGGCTGCGCAAGGCCTGGGGCAGCACCGCTTCTATATTTTCCAGCTCCCGGTTGACGGCCAGGCGCAGAGCCTGGAAGGTCCTCCGGGCGGGGTGCCCTCCCTTGCGCCGGTGGGCAGCCGGGATGGCTTCCTTGATGATCTCCGCCAGCTGCCCGCTGCTTTCGATGAGTCCCTTTTTCTCCCTGTGTCTGGCAATAAAAGCCGCTATTCTGCCGGCCCACCGCTCCTCCCCGTACTTGAAAATCAGCGCGGCCAGTTCCTCTTCGGGGAGGGTGTTGACCAGGTCTGCCGCCCGGAGGCTCAATCTCCGGTCCATGCGCATATCCAGGGGCTCGTCCCGGTGAAAGGAGAAGCCCCGGGCCGGATCCATCAACTGCCAAGTGGAAACCCCCAGATCCAGAAGCACCCCGTCCACCCGGGGGAAGCCCAGCTCCGGCAGGATCTCCTCCAGCCGGGTATAGCTCTCTTGAACCAGGGTGGCCATCCCTTCGTATTCCGCCAGCCGGCTCCGGGCCCGCTCCACCGCCCCGGCATCCCAATCCAGGCCGATGAGCCGTCCCCCCTTCGCCAGCCGGCTGCAGATGGCCGCCGCATGCCCCCCGTCACCCAGGGTGGCATCCACGTAGACCCCGGGGTTCCGGCCGATCAGGTAGGATAAAACCTCCTCCACCAGCACCGGGATGTGGTAAGCGGTCATGGCCAGCGCCTCCATTAAAGGTCGAATTCCACCAGCTTTTCCGCCACCTCTTCAAAGCTGGCGTCCGCCTCGCGGCTATATTTTCTCCAGACCTCTTCGCTCCATACTTCAACCCGGTTGGAGACGCCGATGATGACGACCTCTTTCTGGATGCCGGCATACTCCCGCAAGTTTTGGGGAATTAAAACCCGGCCCTGCCGGTCCATCTCCACCTCCGCCGCGCCGGAGAAGAAGAGACGGGTGAAAGCCCGGGCGTCCCGCTTGGTAAAGGGGAGTTCTTTCAGTTTTTGCTCGATGCGGCTCCACTCGCCCTGGGGATAAGCAAAGAGGCACTGGTCGAGACCCCGGGTAATTACAAAACGCTCTCCCAGTTCCTCCCGCAGCTTGGAAGGGATGGTCACCCTTCCCTTTTCATCCAGGGCATGTTGATACTCCCCCATGAACATAGGACATCCCCCTAAAACTTGCCGGTTCAAACCACTTTACACCACTTCGCCCCACTTTACTTTAACTATTCGCCCCTTTTTCCTGGATTCCTTCTAAAAAAAAGGCCTTTTTAAAAAAAAAGGAGAAAAATTCTTCCGGATTTATCGCCATGGTGCGACATTGCCCTGCGACGGCCGCCCATAAAAAAGTAAAAAAAAGAGCCCGGTTGTAGAAAAGGCTCTTTTTTGGGTCCCGGCCAGATTCGGCCATAAAAGGAAGCCAACCCCCCTTTCCTCCCTCCCTTCGACAGGAGCCGCCCTGGGGGTAAAAGCGCTACCGGCGGGGGCGGCCCCGCATGGAGAAAGGCCGGTGCGGCCCTGGACGGGGCCGGCAAAGGAGCCGGCGCCAACCGCCGGGCAAAGGCGTGCCTGGCCGGCGATGAGGGGGAAGCCCGGGCTTCGCCAAGAGCCTCCGGGGCGGCGGTGCCCCCTTGGTCGACACCGCCATCATCCCGCGCTGGGATCAACCGGAAGGCCGCTTCCGCCGGCGGCGCCCGGAAAAAGGAGCTTCGAAAAAAGAAGTCCGCTGCGGCCGGAAAAGGCGGCGGCCCCCTGCCCGCCCGGTCCCTCCCCTGGCGGGGCTCCGGATAAAAATGGCAGAAGATTGGGTACCACGCCGCCGCCCGTCTCCATGGGCGGCGGAATAAAGAGGGTCAAAACGACAGCGGTCTGCAGGGTATTTGGGGATCTGCCAAATAAAAAACCCCCGCCATGCCGTGAACCTCCTGTTTTGAACTGGATCCCAACAGGTGGGTGCCCTCTTAACTGCTTTAGAGGACCTCGCCAAGGAGGTGCTACACCACAGTTAAAGTCCAGGCTCCCTCTCAATGTGTGTTAGCTCAAAACTTTTTGGTATCACGAACACAGCAGGGCCGTGTTTCAGGTCAGCAAAACGATCATAGCATAAAAAAAGGGGAAGAGCAAGTTTCTAAAAGGGCTAAAGCAGCAGCTGCCAGATGGTTAGGTCCAGATAGCGGCCAAATTTGCAGCCTACTTCCTTCAAAGTTCCCGCCATGGAAAAGCCGGCGCGGCTAAAGAGGGCGGCGCTGGCGCTATTCTCCCTGGCGATCTGGGCAATGAGCACGTGCAAGCCCGCTGCCCGGGCCCGCCGGATCAACTCCTCCAGGAGAGCGGAACCGGCTCCCTGTCTACGGAAAGCCGCTTCCACGTAGACGGATACTTCCGCCGTGCCGGCGTAGGCGCACCGCTGATTCCAGACGGAAAGGGCGCCCCAGCCCACCACCCGCCCCGAAGGGGCCTGGGCCACCAGCACCGGGTGGCGCCCGCCATGCTCTTTAAACCAGGCCTCCTGCTGGGAGCGGCTCCGGGGCTGGATATAAAAGGAGGAGGTGCTGTGCAGGATGGCTTCGTTGAAGATGGCGGTAATGGCCGGCAGATCCTCCTCGGTGGCTTCCCGGATTAACCACGCTGCCCCCTCAACCCGGCTCAACGGGACCCTCCGGGCCGCTCCGCCGGCGCCTCCCCGTCTCTCTCCACGGCGATGTGGAGCTCTTGCAGCTGGGAGGGGGTTACCGGCGCCGGAGCCCCGGTCATCAGACAGGAAGCCCCGGCGGTCTTGGGGAAGGCGATTACCTGGCGGATATTATCGTCGCCCAGGAGCTGGGCCACCAGCCGGTCCAGCCCCAGGGCCAGGCCGCCGTGGGGCGGCGCCCCGAATTCAAAGGCCTCCAGCAGGAAGCCAAACTTCTCCCGGGCCTCTTCCGGGGAGAGTCCCAGCAGTTGAAAAATCTTCTCCTGCAGGGGGCGCCGGTGAATTCTTATGCTGCCGCCGCCGATCTCCAAGCCGTTCAACACCAGGTCATAAGCCTGGGCCCGGACCTCCAGGGGGCGTTCTTCCAGGAGGGACAAATCCTCCTCCCGCGGAGCGGTAAAGGGATGGTTGACGGAGTGGTAGCGCTTCTCTTCCTGGTTGTACTCCAGCAGGGGGAAGTCCACCACCCAGGCGAAATGGGGCTCCGGCGAGAGTTCTGAAGGGGCCAGGTGCAGCCTCAACTGCCCCAGGATCCGGCAGGCGCTCTCCCAGGGGCCGGCGGCAAAAAGGAGCAGGTCCCCCTTGCCGGCGGAGAGGCGCTCCCCGATGCGCTCCAGGAGCTGCTCCGGAAAAAACTTGGCGATGGGCGAACGCCAGCCCTCCTCTTCCTTAATCAGCCAGGCCAGCCCCCGGGCGCCGAGCTGGACGGCCAGGGCAACCAGGTCATCCAGCTGCTTGCGGCTGAAGGCGCCGCCCCCGGGGACACAGAGGCCCTTGACCACTCCCCCCGCCTCCAGGGCGGACTTGAAGACCCGAAACTCGCTCTCCCCGGCCAGGTCGCTCAGGTCGGCCAGCTCCATCCCAAAGCGAAGATCCGGCTTGTCCGAGCCGAAGCGCTCCATGGCCTCCCGGTACGGCAGCCGGGGAAAGGGCCGGGGAAGCTCATAGTCGTGCAGCTCTTTCCACAAGCGGGCCATAAGGCCCTCCAGGAGCGCAAACAGGTCCTCCTGGTCCACAAAGGAAACCTCCAGGTCCACCTGGGTAAACTCGGGCTGGCGATCCGCCCTCAGGTCCTCATCCCGGAAGCAGCGGGCGATCTGGAAGTAGCGCTCCACCCCGGCCACCATCAGCAGTTGCTTGAACAGCTGGGGAGACTGGGGGAGAGCGTAGAAATTCCCCGGGTGCACCCGGCTGGGAACCAGGTAATCCCTGGCTCCTTCGGGAGTGCTGCGCGTCAGCATCGGCGTCTCCACTTCCAGGAAGCCGGCTTCATCCAGGTAATCCCGGATGATCTTCACCGCCTTGTGCCGCAGGTACAACCGCCGGTACATCTCCGGGCGGCGCAAGTCCAGGTAGCGGTAGCGCAGGCGCAGGTTTTCGTCCACCCGGATTCCGTCTTCGATGTAAAAGGGCGGCGTCCGGGAGCCGTTTAGGAGCTTCAACTCCTGGACCACCACCTCGATCTCCCCCGTAGGCAGGGAGGGGTTGATCCTGTCCTCCAGGCGCTCCACCACTTCGCCCGCCACAGAGATCACGTACTCCGCCCGCAGCCTCTCCGCCTGGTGGAAGACTTCCGCATCCTTCCCGCCGTCAAAAACCAGCTGCACCAGGCCCGTCCGGTCGCGCAGGTCAATAAAGATCAAGCCGCCATGATCCCTGCGCCGCTGAACCCAGCCGGCCAACTCCACCCTCTTCCCGGCATCTTCCCGGCGCAGTTCTCCACACCCGATTCTTTTGAATGCAGGCATCTTCGGCCTCCTATCCTTCCTGTTCTAGCAGTCGCTGCCGGAGCTCCTCCCGGGATACCAAAACCTGGCTGCCGTCAACCATGTCCCGCCAGAGAAAGCGGTCCTGCTCCAGCTCCCGGGAACCGATGATGATTACCCGGGCAAAACCTTTTTTGCCGGCATATTTCATCTGGCTCTTCAGGCTGCGCCCGCCCAGCTCCACTTCGGCGGGCACCCCCAGGGCCCGGATCTCCCGGGCCAGCAGGAGGGCCTCTTCTTCCAGGCCTTCTCCGGCCACGGCCAGGAACACGGGAACAGGCCCCGCCTCCAAACGCTCCTTCCAATCGGCCAGGAGGATGATCCGCTCCAGGCCGAAAGCCACTCCCACGCCGGGGGTGGGCGGGCCGCCGCATTCCTCCACCAGGGCGTCATAGCGCCCCCCGCCGCCCAGGGAGGCCTGGGCGCCCAGTTCCGGGGCTACAAACTCAAAGGCGGTCCTGGTATAGTAGTCCAGCCCCCGGACCAGGCGGGGATTCAAGACGTAGGGAAGCTCCAGGCGCTCCAGCAGCTCCCTCACCCGGGCCAGGTGCCCGGCACATTGGGGACACAGGCTCTGCGTCAGCAGGGGTGCTCCCGCGGAAAGATCCTTGCACTCCGGCTTCTTGCAGTCGAGAACCCGCAAGGGGTTTTCTCTGTACCTTCGGCTGCAGTCCGGGCAGAGCTCTTCCTCCCGAAAGCGGAGGTACTCCCGGAGCCGCTCCCGGTAGCCGGGGCGGCATTCCCGGCAGCCGACGCTGTTCAGTTCCAGCCGGAACTCCGGCAGGGGGAGAGAGCGAAGCATATCGTAGGACAAAGCCATGATCTCCACATCAGCCGAGGGCTGGGGAGAACCGAACAACTCCAGCCCGAACTGGTGAAACTGGCGGTAGCGCCCGGCCTGGGGGCGATCGTAGCGAAACATGGGCCCGAAATAGTACAACTTGACGGGATGGGGCTTCTCGTGCAAACCGTTCTCCAGGTAGGCCCGGACTACCGCCGCCGTCCCCTCGGGACGCAGGGTCAGGCTTCTCCCGCTGCGGTCATGAAAGGTGTACATCTCCTTGCTGACGATGTCGCTGGACTCGCCCACGCTGCGGACAAAGAGCTCGGTATGCTCAAAAATGGGCGTGCGGATCTCCTGAAAACCGTACAAGCGGCAGCGCTCCCGGAAGCTGTTCTCCAGGAACTCCCAGCGGGAGGCTTCGTCAGGCAATATGTCCCGGGTTCCGCGGGGAGCCTTGAAAGCCATCTTTCTCCTCCTCCCTGAAAACATTCTCATTCTAAACAAATCTTACCCGGCTGTCAACGCCGCGCCGTCCCCTACCGGCCACCGGCGCCCCTCCTGGCGCCCGGCTGCGGCTCTCCTTTTTGCTTGCAGCCGCCGGCCCTCTTAGCGCCCGGCCGTCGGCCCTCCGGCCACCGCCGCTGCCAACCATTAGTATATCCTTCCCGGCCCCGCAAGCGGCGCCGGGGCAGCGCCCAGTCCCCCGGCGCCGTTCATTAAGATATCCACTCCGGCCGCCATAATGAAAAACGGGTCCGGGCAAGAGCACTCTGAAATGCACCAGTTTGATTGTTTACATACAATAAAGACGAAAAAGAAGGCAAGGGCAAAAGCACTCGGGACTTTGTAAGCTATATATGTTTACATAAATAATAATATGTAAAACCCGGGGCCTCGCCAGCCCCGGCCTGCTTAAGAGAACTGATGCCTTCGCGCCGGCCCCGGGGCCGGCGTTCCCGCTAAAACCGCTTCCTGCTGTCCAGAAGGATGGTCACCGGTCCGTCGTTGTCCACCCGGACCCGCATGAGGGCCTGAAAGCGGCCGGTAGCCACCTCCACCCCCTGCTTCCGCAGTTCATCGTTAAAGCGTTGGTAGAGCTCCTCCGCCCGCTCCGGAGGGGCGGCCTCGCCGAAACTGGGCCGCCTTCCCTTGCGGCAGTCCCCGTAGAGGGTAAATTGGGAAACGCTCAACACGGCGCCGCCCACCTCCTGGAGAGAGAGGTTCATCCGCCCCGCTTGGTCTTCAAAAATGCGCAGGCCGGCTACCTTCTGGGCCAGGTACAGGGCATCCTCGGGAAGATCCTCCACCCCCACCCCCAGGAAGACCACCAGCCCCCGGCCGATGGAGCCCACCGTCTCTGCTCCCACCTCCACGGAGGCGGAGTGCACTCTCTGGACTACCGCTCTCAAAATGAATGCCTCCTACTTTCCGGAAATGTACCGGTTAACGCTGTACACGTCCCGGATCCGGCGCAGCTTGTTCATGATCTGCTCCAGCTGGGAGCGATCCTTAACCCCTATGGTCAGGTGGATGGTCGCCACGCCGCTTTTGTCGCTGCGTCCGTTCACGGCCGTGATATTCACCTTGTGTTCGCTTATGGAGGCCACCACTTCCGCCAGGAGGTTGGTCCGGTCGTGGGCGGTAACCTCCACCTCAACCGGGTAAAAGCTCTCCTGGACCGCTTCCCAGCTGGCCTCCAGGAAGCGGTCCCCCGGGACATGGCTTAAATTGGGGCAGTCGCGGCGGTGAATGGAGACCCCCCGGCCCCGGGTGATGAAGCCGATAATTTCGTCGCCGGGCACCGGGCTGCAGCAGCGCGCCATCCTGATCAGCAGGTTGTCTACCCCCTGGATGGAGACACCCCGGGCCGCCTCGGGCTGGGCCCGGGCGGGCTTTACCGCCTCTTCGGGCACCAGCTCCCGGGCCTCCTCTTCCTGGCCGAATTCATCCTGCAGGCGAGTAACCACCTGGCTGGCGGAGACCCCCCCGTAGCCCACGGCGGCATAGAGATCTTCCGCCGACAAGAGGTGAAACTTGCGCCCTACTTCTTCCAGGTATTCGTCTTTTAAGAAGGAAGGGGGATCCAGGTTGTTCCGGCGCAGTTCCCGCTCCAGCAGCTCCCGCCCCTTCTCAATATTCTCCTCCCGCCGCTCCTTTTTAAACCAGGCCCGGATCTTGTTCTTGGCCTGGGAGGTTTTCACCATCTTGAGCCAGTCGCGGCTGGGAGAACCTTGCTTGCTGGTTATAATCTCCACGATGTCCCCCGTCTGCAGTTTGTAGCTTAAGGGGACCAGCCGGCCGTTTACCCGGCAGCCCACGCACTGGTGGCCGATATCGGTATGAATGCGGTACGCAAAATCCAGGGGTATGGATCCGGCGGGAAGATCGATGACGTCTCCTCTAGGGGTAAATACAAAGACCTCGTGGGTAAAGAGGTCGATCTTCAGGCTTTCGATAAACTCCCGGGGGTCGCGGTAATCGTGCTGCCACTCCAGGAGCTGGCGGAGCCAGGTCAGCTTCTCTTCAAATTCACTGGGGGTCTTGATCTTCTCCTTGTAGCGCCAGTGGGCGGCGATGCCGTATTCGGCGGTGCGGTGCATCTCCCAGGTGCGGATCTGGATCTCCACCAGTTCATTCTCCGCCCCCACCACGGTGGTGTGCAGGGACTGGTACATGTTGGGCTTGGGCATGGCGATGTAATCCTTGAACCGTCCCGGGATGGGCTTCCAGAGGGTGTGCACAATGCCCAGGGCCGCGTAGCAGTCCTTTACCGTGTTCACGATCACCCGGATGGCGGTAAGGTCGTAAATCTCGTTTAAGTCCTTCCCCTGCTCCTTCATCTTGTTGTGGATGCTGTATAGGTGCTTGGGACGGCCTTGAATCTCCGCTTTAATGCCCACCGCCTCCAGCCGCTCCTTAAGCTGCTCTATGATCCGGTTGATAAAGCTCTCCCGCTCCCGCCTTTTTTTGGCCAGCCTCTCCACCAGCCGGTAATACTCCCCCTGCTGCAGGTAGCGGAAAGCCAGGTCCTCCAGTTCCCACTTAAGCTTGTAGATGCCCAAGCGGTGGGCCAGGGGGGCGTAGATCTCCAGGGTCTCCCGGGCGATCTCTTTCTGCTTGAAGGTATTCAGGTAGCGCAGGGTGCGCAGGTTGTGGGTGCGGTCGGCCAGCTTAATCAGCACCACCCGGATGTCCTTGGCCATGGCGATAAACATCTTGCGCAGGGTCTCCGCCTGCTGCTCCTCCCGGGAGGTGAACTCCATGCGACTCAGCTTGGTCACCCCGTCCACCAGGAGGGCCACCTCGGCACCGAATTCCTTCTCGATGGTCTCCAGGGTTACGTCGGTATCCTCCACTACGTCGTGAAGCAGCCCGGCGCTGATGGTAATCAGGTCCAGCTCCAGATCGGCCAGGATCCGGGCCACCCCCAGGGGATGGGAGATAAAAGACTCCCCGGACTGCCGACGCTGGTTGCTGTGCACCTCCAGGGCAAAGTTGTAGGCTTTCTCCACCAGATCCCAGTCTTCCAGCTCGGGGTAGTAGGCGGTAATTCTCTGCTTTAACTCGTTTAAGCCCTTCTGTTCCTTAACGGTCATGGTCTCCCCCGGCCTCCTGGCCTGGATTATAGATCGCGTTCCAGTAGCGGGCCAGTTCCTCCGGCGCCTCCGCCAGGAGGCGCTCCTGGAAATCAAGGCACTCTTTTCTCAGCCGGCAGGCCTCCCGGTAGCTGCGGGAAGCGGCCAGCCGCTCCGCAGAGAGCTCCCCTTTTCCGGAGAATACCGGTTCGCCGGCGGGAAGCCCCTTTAGGATCCCGGCCTCGTCCAATATTTTCAGACAGCGGCGCCTCAGGCGGCGGACCGGTCTATCCTCCCCCTGCTCCAGGCCGGCGGCGCCCTCTTGCAAGGCCCGGCAAACCTCCTGCAGCGCCTCTTCCGAGGGGAGCGACAGGTCTATCAACTGCCGGTTGAGCTCCCGGTCCGGGGCGCCGTAAAGGAGGTGCACCCGGCACGGCTCCCGGCGCCCTTCAAAAAACGGGCGCAGCAGCTTCTGGTGCAGGGGCAGGTCGAAGAGAACCAGCTCCTTCCGGGAAAGGAGAGATTCCCTATCTCCATTATCGCCCCCGCTGGTCAAGAAAGCAAGATCCGCCTCCCCGGAAAGCTGCTTCTTTATGCTCTCTCCCCGGCTCCGGGTGGCCACGAAGACCGCCAGGGGCTTCCCCTCCGCCGCCAGGCGGCGCAGGCAGGCCAGGCGGTCTCGGCAGCCTCTCCGGTCCACTACCGCCGCCACCAGGCCTCCCCGGGAGCTGGCCCGGAGATCCTTGATCTCCACGTTCAAGATCGGGCGCCCCAGGTAAATACCCTGCTCCAAGGCAAAGGCCAGGTCCACCTCCAGGTCCGGCAGCAGGGAGTCGGCCAGGGAGGCGGCGGAGAAGTAGATGGGCCGCAGCACGCGGTTGTCTTTCCAGAGGGACAGCTTCAGGTGCTTCTGGCCGTTGCCCACCCGGCGCCACGATTTAACTCTCCAGGCGGGGCTGTAAAAAAGGGGCGGCGGGTTCCCCTCCCCAAAGGGCTGGAGCCGGGCCAGCTGCCCGGCCAGCTCCAGCTGGATCTCCTCCGGGCCCAGCTCCCCCTCCAGCTTCAGGGAGGGTATCATCGCCTCCTCCGGGGGCGAAAGGGGAGGGCTGTTCAGCCGCCGGCGCAGCTCGCCGATGTGCCGGGCCTCCATGGTCAGGCCCGCCGCCAGCTGGTGCCCTCCGAATTTATGCAGCAGGTCGGCACAAGCCGCCAGGGCTCCGGTGATATTGAACCCGGGGACGCTGCGCGCCGAGCCGTGGCCGATCCCCTCCCGGTCCACGGCCACCAGGACCGCCGGGCGGTAAAAGCGCTCCACCAGGCGGCTGGCCACGATCCCGATGACGCCCCGGTGCCAGCCTTCTCCGGCCAGGGTGATCACCTTCTCCCCCGCCTCCTCGGGGCGAGCCTCCACCATGGCCACGGCCTCCTCCAGGATCTTCTGCTCCGTGGCGCGCCGGTTCTGGTTTTCCTGCCGCAGGCTCGCGGCCAAAACCCGGGCCTTCTCCTCCTCCCGCTCCAGGAGCAGCTCTACGGCGGGATCCGCCTCCCCCATCCGGCCGGCGGCGTTCAGGGAGGGAGCAATAATGAAAGCCAGGGCTCCGCTCTCCATCTGCTCCGGCTTCAAGGAGCAGGCCTCCATCAAGGCTTTCAAGCCCACCCGGCGGCTGCGGCGCACCTCCTCCAGACCCAGGGCCACCAGCACCCGGTTTTCCTGGAGCAGGGGGACCACGTCGGCAACGGTACCCAGGGCCGCCAGGTCCAGCTGCTCCCAGGGGAACGGGCGGCCGCAGCGCTCCATCAGGGCGGCGGCGATCTTGAAGGCTATGCCCGCCCCGGAGAGGTGCTTGCACGGGTAGGGGCAGCCTTCCTGGAGAGGGTTGATCAGGGCCGCCGCCGGGGGAGGCTCCCCCAGGGGCTGGTGGTGATCGGTGATCACCAGGTCCAGGCCGATCTCCCGGGCAAAGGCGGCTTCCTCCACGGCGTTGATCCCGCAGTCAACGGTGACCAGCAGGGCCTTGCCCCGCTCTTCCCGGATCCTGGAGAGGGCCTCCCGGTGCAGGCCGTACCCTTCTTCGAAGCGGCTGGGCAGGTAAAAGTCCACCTCCCCGCCTAAGCCGGTCAAGGTCTCCACCAGGATCGCTGTGGCGGTAATCCCGTCGGCATCGTAGTCCCCGTAAACCACCACGGGCTCCCCCTGGTCCAGGGCCCGGAGCAGGCGGTCCACCGCCGCCTCCATCCCCTTCATCAGCCAGGGGGAGAGGAGTTGCTCCCGGGAGGGGTGTAAAAAATCCCGGGCTTCTTTAACTGAAGTCAGACCCCGGTTAACCAGGACCCGGGCCAGGGCCGGGGGAATATCCAGCGCCCCGGCCAGCATCTCCACCGCCGGATCCGCCGGCGGAGGCGTCAGCCAGCGCTTGCTGCTCTTGATCATCTCGCGGTCTCTCCCGGGCGGCCCGGCGCCTCCCGCCTCCGGGGGCGCTTCCGCCGGGACCGCCCTCCTCCCTTAGCTTAAATTTATCCACATTCCCGGCTATAAACAAGGTGCCGGCAGCCCTTCCGACGCCGGCACCCCCCCTTCCAGAAATTAAGCCGCCTTGCCCCGGCGGCGAAACTCCCACTCCTTGAAGGTAAACCAGAGGGGGCTGGCCACAAAGATGGAGGAGTAGGTGCCCACCGCCACGCCGATAATGATGGCGATGACAAAAGCAATCAGGTCGAAGCTGCCGATAAAATAGTAGAAGCCCACAAAGAGGGCCACCAGGACCAGCAGGGTGGTCAGCGAGGTGTTAAGGCAGCGCACCAGGCTCTGGCTAATGCTCAGGTCCACCACCCCGGCATATTCCTCCGGCCGCTTGTGCCTTAAATTCTCCCGGATCCGGTCGATGATCACGATGGTATTGTTCACGGAATAGCCGAATACGGTAAGGATGGCGGCCACAAAGGTGCTGTTGACCTCCAGGCGCAGCAGCGAGAATACCCCGGCCACCACGATGATGTCATGGAGCA
>LFRQ01000104.1:23904-26384 GCA_001512835.1 Clostridia bacterium DTU022 | reverse complement strand
GAGGGCCTGCTGCACCATCTCCCGGCCCACCACGGCCCCCACGCTCTCCACCCGCACATCCCCGGCGCCCAGGGAGGGGAAGCGCTCCCGAAAAGCGGCGATCACCTTCCGGCGCTCCTCTTCATCCAGATAGGAGGTTTTGATAACTACCCCCTCCCCGGCGGCCTCCCCCCCGGGATCTCTGCCCTGGACCAGCTGGAGGGCCGCTCCGGAGAGCCCCTCCTTCTCCAGGACCTCCTCCACCTCCTCCAGGGTGAACTGCTCCCGGAAATTGAGCTGAAAAATGGTCCCCCCGGCAAAATCGATGCCCAGGTTAAAACCGTTCAGGGCCAGGGAAAGGAGGCTGACGGCCACCAGGAGGGCGGAAAGCAGAAAAGATTTATTCCGGTGACGGGTAAAGCTGATCATGCTGTTTTCACCCCCACGAATCTCCCGCTGCGGATCAGGCCGGCGTCAAAGGTAAGGCGCAGCAGGAAGCGGGTCAGGGTAATGGCGGTAAACATGCTGCTGGCGATGCCGATAAAGAGGGTAACGGCAAAACCGCGCACCGGACCGCTGGTCAGGAAAAAGAGCACCACCGTGGCGATAATGGTGGTGACGTTGGAGTCCAGGATGGTCCGGAAGGCCCGCTGAAAACCGTTTTCGATGGCCGAACGCAGGGTGCGCCCGGAGCGGAGCTCGTCCTTGATCCGTTCAAAGATAATCACGTTGGCGTCCACGGCCATGCCGATGGAGAGGATCAGACCGGCCATCCCCGGCAGGGTCAGGGTGGTGGGCAGCAGGATGAGAATTCCCAGGACCAGGGTCATGTAGAAGATCTGGGCGATGCCGGCAATCAGCCCGGCCAGCCGGTAATAGAGGATCATGAAGAGAATAACGGCCAGCAGCCCGGCTCCCGCCGCCCAGACGCTGATCTCCTCCGTCCGTTCCCCCAGGGTAGGGCCCACCAGCCGGGATTCCAGCTCCCGCAACTCCACAGGCAGGGCGCCGCTGCGCAGGAGCAGGGCCAGCTCCCCGGCCTCCTCCGCGGTAAACTCCCCGGTGATCATCGCGTTCCCGTCGGTAATCACGCTTTGGACCGTAGGAGCGGAGATTACTTCCTCGTCCAAGTAAATGTAGATGGGCCTTCCAAGGTATTGGCCCGTAGCCTTGGCAAAAAGCTCAGCCCCCTCCTGGTCAAACTCGATGCCCACGAAGGGCTCTCCGGTATAGGGGTCTCTATCCATAACCGCCTTTTTCAGGTGGGCGCCGGTCACGATCTCCTTCCCGTCGGGCCCCACGAAGCGCAGCTGGGCCGTCCGCCCGATGATCTCCCGGGCCTGTTCCTCGTCCTCCACCTGGGGCAGTTCGATGCGAATGCGATCCTTTCCCTGGGGGACGATGACCGGTTCGGCGATGCCCAGTTCATCCACGCGCATGCGGATGATGGCCGCCGCCCGTTCAATGGCCCCCTGGTCCACCTCCTGGTCTCCCGTGGGAACCGCCTCCAGGAGCACGTAAAGGCCGCCGGCGATATCCAGTCCGCGCTTAATCCCCTTGTCGGCCTGCCAAACAGTAAAAACGCTCGCTCCCAGCAGGGCCAGGCAGATTACAATTAACAGCAGCGTTTTCCAGGGATGCACCTGCCTCCCCATTATCCTCTTTTCCTCCTCCCTTGGCCGGGGGCTTTTTCTCCCTAGAGCAGCTCCGCGTCGTTAATGATCAAGGCGAAGCGGGCCCGGAGAAAAGTAGCCGCCCGGCGGCACATGACCATGCGGGTTAAAAAGATCTCAAAGTACTCCATAACCTGGCTGATGGCGGTATCAATTTGCAGGGAGAGGGTGATTACCCGTCGGGCGGGATCCACCTCCAGCATGGAACTCTCCACGGCGTAGTTGACCCGGTCATGGATGTCGAAGGTGGCAAAATCGGGGTTGCGCACCCGGCCGCGGTGGACGTCGGACTTGTCGGCCAGGATTAGCGCCGCCGACACCCGGTTCACCACTTGCCCCTCATCCTCGTCGTGATTGCCGATGGCGGCAATGATCTCCGCCACCTCCTCCAGGGGCATCCCCAGCTCCCGGAGAATCTGCATGGCAATCATGGCGCCGGCGACATCGTGTTCCCGGCGCCCCATCACGTTGCCGATGTCGTGCAGGTACCCGGCGATGGCGGCCAGCTCCGCCTCCCGGGAGGCGCCGTCCAGCTCCTGCAAAACCTTCCGGGCCCTATTGGCCACCAGCCGGCAGTGGCGAAATTCATGCTCGGTAAAGCCCAGAACGGCCAGGTGTTCGTTGGCCTTCTCAATAAAAACCCGGACCATGGGGTGTTTCTCCACCTGCTCCAGCGTTACCAGCCTTGGACCAGCCATCCTTTCCCGAACAACTCCTTTGCTCCCGTCTCCACTCTCCCCAGTCCACCAATCGGCAACCTATTTTTTTATTATAACAGATCCCGGCTCCTTGTTAACCATACCCCATTATATTTTATTATCTTCCCCG
>LFRQ01000104.1:0-23813 GCA_001512835.1 Clostridia bacterium DTU022 | reverse complement strand
GCAAGCTCCTCCCCGCGGCGCTTCTTGTCGTAGGCCAGGGCGGAGAGCACCTCCCCGGTGGTTAAGCCGGGAGGAGGCGCCTTGATGCCGATCCGGTTCAGAAGGGCCTCAATCCGGTCTGCCTCCTGGGCCTCCAGGAGGCCCAGGCGCCGGGCCAGGCCGGTAGCCGCTATCATCCCCACCAGGACCGCCTCCCCATGCAGGTAATGGCGGTAGCCCGCCGCCGCCTCCAGGGCGTGCCCGATGGTATGGCCGAAGTTTAACACCCGGCGGTAGCCCGCCTCCCGCTCATCCTGCTCCACCACCCTCACCTTGGCGCGGACGGCCCTTTCGATAACTCCCGCCAGCAGCTCCCCCCGTTCCCGGGGCAGCGCCTCCAGCCGCCGCTCCAGGAGGGCAAAGAGTTCTGCATCCAAGACAATCCCGTACTTGGCCGTTTCCGCCAGGCCGGCCCGGAACTGCCGCCGCGGCAGGGAAGCCGTAAGCTCCGGGTCCAGAACCACCAGCCGGGGCTGGTAGAAGGCGCCGATCAGATTTTTCCCCCGGGGATGGTTCACCCCTACCTTTCCACCGATGCTGCTGTCCACCTGGGCCAGCAGGGTGGTGGGCACCATCACCAGGGGCACCCCCCGCAGGTAGGTGGCCGCTGCAAAACCGGCCAGATCGCCGACTACCCCGCCCCCCAGGGCCAGGATGGGGTCGTGCCGGTCCAGGCCGGCGGCAACGGCGGCGTTGTACAGGCGCCGGACCCCCGCCAGGCTCTTGGAGCGCTCGCCGGGGGGGATCACCGCCTGAAACACCTTCCACCCCTGCGCCTCCAGGGAGCGGCGGCAGAGTTCCCCATAAAGGGAGTGCACCCGGCTGTCGCTGACCACCAGCAGCCGGGAAGGAGAAATACAGGAGGAGACCAGCTCTCCCAGCCGGTGCAGGGCACCGGCTTCGATGCAGATCCGGCAGCGCCGCTCGCCGCCGGGCAACTGTACTTCCAAATCCTGGGAAGACATGGGCTCCTCCTTCCTCTCTAGCCTGGCTGCCTTTACCCTCGGCTCATTTATTAATCGCTGTTTTGCAGCAAAATCCGGCCCACCTGCCGGCGGTGAAAAGCCACCGCCGCCTCCAGCTCGGCCAGGTAGTCGCCGGGAAACTTCTCCCGGAAAGCCACCGCCAGCTCCCAGGCGATCACCGCCTCCGCCACCACCGCGGCGGCGGGCACGGCACAGACATCGGAGCGCTCCCGGGCCGCCGGCGCCGGGCTGCCGTCCCGCAGGTCCACGGAGGGCAGGGGCTTGCCCAGGGTCGGCAGCGGCTTCATGGCCGCCCGGAGCACCACGGGCTGGCCGTTGGTGATTCCTCCCTCCAGGCCCCCGGCGCGATTGGAAGGGCGCTCCACCCCTTTGCCGGACCGGTAAACCAGGGGATCATGGGCCTGGGAACCGGGGATCCCGGCCCCGGCAAATCCGATGCCGATCTCCACGCCCTTGACCGCCTGGATGCTCATCAAGGCCCCGGCCAGCCGGCCGTCCAGGCGCCGATCCCAGTGCACGTGGCTCCCCAGGCCCGGTATAACCCCCGTGACCACCACTTCGAAAACACCGCCCAGGGTGTCGCCCCGCTCCCGGGCTTCCCGGATGGCTTCCATCATGGCAGCCTCCGCCCGGGGGTCGGAACAGCGCACCGGGGAGTCCTCCACCTGCCGGTAGCGGTCGATCCAACCTTCATCTTCCTCCGCGGCCTTCACCGGCCCGATGGAGAGAACCCGGCTGTAAAAAGCAAACCCGAAATGCTCCAGGAGCACCCGGGCCACGCTGCCCACAGCTACCCGCAGAGCCGTCTCCCGGGCGCTGGCGCGCTCCAGGATGGGCCGCAGGTCTCGCTCCCCGTACTTCATGGCTCCCGCCAGGTCGGCATGCCCCGGGCGGGGGCAGGTTAGCGCGGCCGCTTCCGCCGGCCTCTCTCCCTCGGGAGCCATCACCCGGGACCAGTTCTCCCAGTCCCGGTTGCAAATCTGAAGGGTGAGGGGGCTGCCCAAGGTGCGGTTGAAGCGCAGGCCGGAAAGGAAGCGGACCCGGTCCTGCTCCAGCTTCATCCTCTCGCCCCGGCCGAAGCCCCTCTGGCGCCGGGCCAGGTGCCGGTTAATCTGTTCCGCGGACAGCTCCAGTCCCGCCGGCAAACCTTCCACAATAGCCGTCAGGGAAGGCCCGTGGGATTCGCCGCCGCCCAGGTAGCGCATCTCCTTACCCCCTGTCATGGCCCGGGATCGCTGTCCAAAGCAAGTTTGCTTCCTTCATCTCCCGGTTCTTCCGTTATCAGCCCTTATAGTCGGTACTGATCGCCAACAGTTTGCCGCCTTCTCCATTGGCCAACACCAGGTGCAGATTACATGAAGGCACCAAAAGTATATAGCCTGCCCTCTTCTTTGCTTGGCCGGCACCAGGAGCAGATTGGATGATGGTACTAAAAGTATATGGTTTGCCCGCCGGCAGTGTAACGGGCCGACTCCAGGGCCAGCAGGAACTCCTTCCAGCCGGGAGGGCCGCTGAACCCGCCGGGTTCCCCGCTGCTGCGGATAATACGGTGGCAGGGAACCAGGATGGGATGCCGGTTCCTCTTCAAAGCCTGCCCCACCGCCCGGCAGCCCCGGGGGGAGCCCACTTTTTCCGCCGCCTGGCGGTAGCTGAGAAGCACGCCGTAGGGGACGGTCCGGACCAGGCGCAGCAGGCGGCGAGTAAAATCGCTGTAGCCGCTTTCGTCCAGGGGGTAGCCCTCCCAGGAAACCTTCTCCCCCGCCAGGTAGCGGGGCAGGTCCCGCTTCAGCTCCCTCCAGGGCAGATCCCGCCGCGGCCAGGCCGCCGGCTCCTCCTGCTGGCCGGGAAAAAAGACCCGGTAAATCCCTTTCTCATGAAAGACAATAGTAAAAACGCCCCGGGGCGTCTCCACCGTATCCCAATAGAACATCAAGCTCTCCTCTTTCCGGCTGCCCTTCGGCCTCTCCGGAACGCTCCCCGGCGGCTCTGGAAGGGCAGGCTCTCCTCTTCCCAAGGCTGCGGACGCCTGGCGGTCCTCCCGGCTCCCGCCTCTTCCCGGCGCCGCTTTTTCCCCAAGAAGGCTAAAGGGGAAGGCTTAACCGCTGCCGGCGGGAGAAAACCGCCAGCTCTTTGAAGCCCACTTGGCGCAGCAAGGCCAGGGCCCGGTCGAAATGCCTCCCCACGCTTTCCGGTTCATGGGCGTCGGAGCCCAGGGTAACCCCCACCCCGGCCCGGCATAAAATCTCCAGAAAAGGGCGGCCGGGATAGAACTCTTCCGCCGGGGTATCCAGCCCGGAGGTATTGAGCTCAAAGCAGGTCCCCGTCTCCTTCAGCACGGAAGCGATCTCCACCCAGTACGGCTCCAGGTCCACTTCCGGGCGGTAGCCGAACTTCTTAATAACGTCCGGGTGGCCGATAGTATCGAAGAGACCCGTCCGGCAGGCCTCCCGAACCAGCTGGAAATAGCGGTCGTAAACGGCGACCAGGTCCCTCTTTTCGTACTCCTGGACAAAGAAGGGGTGAGAAAAATCCCAGCCATCCATGAAATGAACGGAACCGATAACGTAATCCCAGGGGTAGCGGCTAAGCTCCCGCTCCAGCCTCTCTTCCGTCCCGGGGATGTAGTCGGCTTCAATCCCCAGCTTCACCCCGGTGGGGCCGGACCGGGAACTCAACCGCAGCACCGATTCCACGTAGCCGGGCAGCTCTTCCGCCTCCATGGTGACCTGGGCTTCCGGCGCAAAGCCCAGCAACTCCAAGGGGAAATGGTCGGCGATACCGATTTCCTTCAAGCCCTTCTGCTCGGCGGCGGCCAGGTATTCCTCCAGGCTGCCCAGGGCATGGCGGCAAAGGGGTGTGTGCAGGTGATAATCAACCACGTTCTTTTCTCCTCCGGGCCAGTTCCGCCCAGATCGCCGCCGGAGGCAGGTCCGCCTCCTCCAGGAGAACCAGCAGGTGAAAGAGCAGGTCCGCCGCCTCCCGGGCCAGCTCCTCCCGGGAACCTTTTAAGTAGGCCAGGAGAGTCTCCAGGGATTCTTCCCCCAGCTTGCGGGCGATCTCTTCCCGGCCACCCTCCAGGAGCCGGGCCACATAAGAGCCCGGGGGCCGCTCCGCCCGCCGCTTTTTGATAACCTCCGCCAACTCCTCCAGGATCTCCGGGGAAGCCTCCCCTTCCCCCGAGGGCTCCCATTGGCCCAGGGGGTTGAAGAAGCAGGAGTAGCTCCCGGTGTGGCAGGCCACCCCCGCCCCGCGGGGGATCACCTTGATCAGCAGCGTATCGGCGTCACAATCGTAATAGACGGCCTTTACCTCCTGGTAGTTGCCCGAGGTCTCCCCCTTCAGCCAGTACTGCTTGCGGCTGCGGCTCCAAAACCAGGTCTTCCCGCTCTCCAGGGTCCTTTTCAGCGCTTCTTGATCCATGTAGGCCACCATGAGGACAGTTCCCGTGCGGAAATCCTGGATCACCGCCGGGATCAAGCCCTCCGCATTGTACTTTAACTGCTCCAATCTCGGCACCTTGCCTTTCTGCTTCTAAAATATATCACGGGGACGGTTCTTCTGATAGATGTCGCTGCATATATCACGGGGGCGGTTCCTCTGCTGTGCAAATGCTAAAGGGGGACGGTTTTGCCTTTGCCAATCAGGAACCGTCCCTCCCCAGCATTTGAATGGCTTCGGGGAGGCTAATCTTCCCGGTGTAGAGGGCCTGCCCCACGATGACGCCGCTTACCCGGGGGGCATAGGGCTTCAGGGCGGCCAGGTCCTCCAGGGAGGAGACCCCTCCGGAGACGATGATCTTCAGCGCCGTGGCTTCCAGGAGTTCCTCCAGCCCCTTCAGGTTGGGGCCGCGAAGGGTGCCGTCCCGCTGGATATCGGTATAGACGATCCCCGTTACCCCCCACGCCTCCACCTGCCGGGCCAGGTCCACGGCCTTCAGCGGCGCCGCCTCCTTCCACCCTTTAACGGCCACCTGCCCCTCCCGGGCGTCGATGCCCACCAGCAGGCGGTAGCCGTATTCCCGGACCAGTTCCCGGGCCAACTCCGGCCGCTCCACGGCCATGGTGCCCAGGATCACCCGGGAAACCCCCGCCTCCAGGGAGCGCTCCACGTCCTCCCGGGTCCGCATCCCGCCCCCCAGCTGGATGGGGATCTCCAGGGAAGCGGCCAGGGAGGCGATAATGCCGCTGTTGCCGGCGCTGCCGGCGAAAGCCCCGTCCAGGTCCACCACGTGCAGAAGCTGCGCCCCCAGCCGCTGCCAGTGCCGGGCCATGGCCAGGGGGTCGTCGCCGAAAACCGTCTCCCGGTTCGGGTCCCCCTGGTAAAGGCGCACGCAGCGCCCTCCCCGCAAGTCTATGGCCGGGATCACCAGCATCTTCTCATCACCTCATTCCAGGGTCCCCTTGGTGGAGAGGACCCCCTCCTGCCCCGGGAGGAAGGAAGAGGCCTCGTTCATGGCCCGTCCGGCGGCCTTAAAGAGCGCTTCCACGATGTGGTGCTTGTTCTCTCCGTGCAGCATCCGGGCATGAAAATTGAAGCGGCCTTCGTTGACGAAAGCCTGCCAAAACTCTTTAAACAGCTCGGGATCCAGGCTGCCCACGGGCCCGGGGGGCAGCTCCACGGAGTAAACCAGGTAGGGGCGCCCCGACAGGTCCACCGCCGCCATGACCAGGGCATCGTCCATGGGAACGGCGCTGAAGCCGTAGCGGCGGATCCCCTCCTTGCCGCCCAAAGCCTGGGACCAGGCCCGGCCCAGGCAGATCCCGATGTCCTCCATCAGGTGGTGGGGCTCCACCTCCAGGTCCCCGCCGGCCTCTATAGCCAAGTCGAAGAAGCCGTGCCGGCACCAGAGGGCCAGCATGTGCTCCAGGAAGGGAATCCCCGTCTTTAAATCGGCTTCTCCCCGCCCGTCCAGGTTCAGTTCCAGGGCAATGCGGGTCTCCAGGGTGGTTCGTTCAATCCGCGCCTTCCTCTTCATCTTCTTCCTCCCTTATGGCAGCCGCCCGGGCATGGGCCGCCAGCCCCTCGGCCTCGGCCAGGCGCCGGATAAAAGGGGCCGCTTCCAAGAGGGCTTCCGCCGTATAGTAAACCACGTTGGTCGTTTTCATGAAATCCGCCACCCCCAGGGGAGAAGCGTAGCGGGCGGCGCCTCCCGTGGGCAAAACGTGATTGGAGCCGGCCCAGTAATCCCCCACCGGCTCCGGGGTATGGGGCCCCAAAAAAATAGCGCCGGCGGATTTGATCCGCTCCAGGTAGCGCCAGGGGTCGGGCAGGTGCAGCTCCAGGTGCTCGGGAGCCACCTGGTTGACTATGGGCCAGGCCTCCTCCAGGTTCTCCACCAGGATTATCGCCCCCTGCTCCTGCAGGGAGCGGAGGGCGATCTCCCGCCGCGGCAGCCGCTCCAGCTGCCGCCGGAGCGCCTCCTTTACCCGGCGGGCCAGCTCGCTGCTGGGGGTAACCAGCAGGGCCCGCGCCAGGGGGTCGTGCTCCGCCTGGGAGAGCATGTCCGCGGCTATGTAGGCGGGATTGGCCTCTTCCGCGGCCACCACCAGGATCTCGCTGGGCCCGGCCAGGAGATCGATCCCCACCCGGCCGAAGACCTCCCGCTTGGCCAGGGTGACATAAAGGTTTCCCGGCCCCACGATCTTGGGCACCGCCGGGATGGTCTCCGTCCCGTAGGCCAGAGCGGCGATGGCCTGGGCCCCCCCGGCTTTAAAAACGGCCGTGGCCCCCGCCTCCCGGGCCGCCGCCAGGGTCAGCGGGTGGATCTCTCCACCGGGGCCGGGAGGCGTGCACAGGTAGATCTGCCGCACCCCGGCCACCCGGGCCGGAATTACCGTCATCAAAACGGAAGAGGGGTAGGCCGCCGTCCCTCCGGGGACGTACACCCCTACCGCTTCCAGGGGAATCCGCCTCTGGCCGGCCACCCATCCCGGGCCCGCCTCCCACCAGGAGCCCTCCAGCTGGCGGCGGTGGAAGCGCTCGATGTTGGCGGCCGCCCTGGCCAGGGCTTCCCGCAGCTCCGGCTCCACCCGGTTCAGCGCCTCCTCCCACTCCTCATCGGCAACGGCCAGGCTTGCCGGCGCGGTACCGTCAAAGCGGGCGGTGTACTCCAGGACCGCCGCATCCCCCTCTTGGCGGACCCGTTCAATGATCCGGACCACCTGCTCCCGCTCTTCCCGGTAATCCTCCAGGCTGCGGAGAGGGCGACGGCGTTTATATTCGGCAAAGGAATAAAGCGGCAGGGGCATGGAGAAACTACCAGCCTTCCTAGATCGTAGTTTATCAGACGTATTTTAACACGCCCCCCCGGGAGTGTCAACGAAACCGGGCTCCCCGCCCAGGCGGCGCAGCGCCTGGAAAAAGCAGGGAAAGGAGACCTTTATGGCCTCCGCTCCCCGGATGATGGTCTTCCCGGCCGCCGCCAGGCCGGCCACCGCCAGGGCCATGGCGATGCGGTGATCCCCGTGGCTCTCCACCACGGCCCCCGTCAGGGGGCGCCCCCCCTGGATGACCATGCCGTCGGGCCGCTCCCGGAGAGAGACCCCCAGGCGGGAGAGTTCCCGGGCCAGGGCGGCCAGCCGGTCCGACTCCTTCACCCGCAGCTCCCCGGCATCGCGGATCTCCGTCCGCCCCCGGGCCAGGGCCGCCGCCACCGCCAGAACCGGCAGCTCGTCGATAAGGCGGGGGACGAGCTCTCCCCCGATCTCCGTACCCCGCAGGGGGGCGCCGCCCCGGACCAGCAGGTCGGCCACGGGCTCCTCCCCGTACCGGCGCCGGTTCAAGATGGCTATCTCCGCCCCCATCTCCTGCAGCACGTCAATCACCCCGCTGCGGGTGGGGTTCACCCCGATCCCGGGCAGGTACACCTCCGCCCCGGGAAGCAGGGCCGCCGCCACCATAAAGAAGGCGGCCGCGGATATATCCCCGGGGATGCGGATGCGCCCCCCCTTCAGGGCACCCCCCCCGGCAATGGCGACCCGGCAGCCGTCCATCTCCACCGGCGCCCCCATCTGCTTCAGCATTAGCTCCGTATGGTTGCGGCTGGGCTGCGGCTCCTCCACCACGGTAACTCCCCGGGCATAAAGCCCCGCCAGCAGCAGGGCGCTCTTGATCTGGGCACTGGCCACGGGGAGCCGGTGCTCAACCCCGTGCAAATCCCCGCCCCGGATGGTTATGGGGAGGCGGCGCCCCTCCCCTTCCACCCGGGCCCCCATGCGGCGCAGGGGCTCCACCACCCGGAGCATGGGCCGGGCGCGCAGGGAGGGATCCCCCGTCACCGTGGCCGGGAAGGGCTGCCCCGCCAGGAGCCCCAGGAGCAGCCGGGCGGTAGTCCCCGAGTTGCCGGCATCCAGGATCCCCTCCGGCTCCCGGAGCCGCTTCCCCCGCCCCCGGATCCGGAGATGCCCCGCTCCCTGCTGCTCCAACGCCACGCCCAGGGCCTCCAGGCAGTGGAGGGTGGAGCGGCAGTCTTCCGCTTCCAGGAAGCCTTCCACTTCCGTCTCCCCCTGGGCCAGGGCGCCCAAGATGGCCGCCCGGTGGGAGATGGACTTGTCCCCGGGGATCTCCAGGGTTCCCCGGAACTGTTTTGGCGGGGAAATAGTGGCAATCACCTTGATTCCTCTCTTCCCATGGCCTGAGCCGGAGATCAGGCCGGCCCTGGAATAAAATATGCTATAATAATACAATAACACAAAGATACAGCAAGAGGACGCCGTCTCCGGGGGTGAGCAGCTTGGAAATCTATGCCCTCATCGGAGCCAGCGGAACGGGAAAGAGCCACCACGCCCCGGCGCTGGCCCACCAGCTGAACATCGACTATATTATCGACGACGGGATCCTGATCCGGGGCCACCAGGCCCTGGCCGGGCGCTCCGCCAAGCGGGAGCGAACCCGCTTCGGAGCCGTAAAGCGGGCCATTTTCAGCGACCCGGAGCACGCCCGGGAGATCCGGGAGAAGCTGGCGGAGATCCAGCCCGACAAGCTGCTGATCCTGGCCACCTCCCAGCGCATGGCGGAGACCATTTGCCACCGGCTGGGCCTGCCCTCTCCCGGACGCTACATCTCCATCCAGGAGGTGGCCTCCCCGGAAGCCATCGAGACCGCCCTAAGCATTCGGGAGAAGGAGAACCGCCACGTGGTTCCCCTGCCCACCTTCGCCATCAAGAAAGATTTTCCCGGCTACCTCATCGACCCGCTGCGCTCCTTCTTCAGCCGCCCCAGCCCGCAAAACCCGCGCCTGGAGGTGGAGCGCTCCATCGTCCGGCCCATTTACAGCTCCCTGGGCAACTTCTTTATCGCGGAAAACGTCTTGACCGAACTGGTGGAGCATATCGCCTCCACCGTGCCGGGAGTGTATAAAACGACCAAGGTGGAGGTCCTCTCCAACACCCACAAGGTGATCCTCAATGTAGAGCTGGTTTTGACCCTGGAGAGGGAGCTCCTGCAGACTCTGAAGCAGGCCCAGCAGGAGATCAAGTCCCGGATGGAATTCCTCACCGGCTTCTACCTGGACAAAGTAAACGTAACCGCCCGCAAGCTCCACCTGGAATCGGGGAAAAAAGAGCCGCCGGATTGAGCCGGCCGCGAATAAAAATAATGAAGCTTGCGGCCCAGGTCAACCTTCCGGCTTAATTCTTTCGGGGCAGGCGTATATATTCATGCGCCGCCCGCGGGCAAAGCCGATCAGGGTTATCTGCAGCTTTTCGGCCAACTCTACGCACAGGGAGGTCGGGGCCGCCCGGGAGACCACCACCGGCAGCTGCAGCTTGGCGGCCTTGAGCAGGATCTCGGAGCTGAGGCGGCCGCTGGTAAGCAGGATCTTGTCCTCCAGGGAGATCCCGGCCAGGAGACACTCCCCCACGATCTTGTCCACAGCATTGTGGCGCCCGATATCCTCGCAGAAAAAGAGAACCTGCTCCAGGTCGGCCAGGGCAGCGCTGTGCGTCCCTCCCGTGGCTTTGTACACCGTCGCCAGTTCCTGGAAGCGCTGCATGTGCTCCCGAATTTGCTGGGCGCTCACGGTCGTCTTGCTCCGGACCGGGTTGCTGCGCAGGGAATCCAGAGCATGGTAAAAAACCGTTCCCTTGCCGCAGCCCGAAGTAATGGCGCGCTTTCCGTAAATTCGTTCCGCCAGGGGAGAGCGATCCTTCAGCTCCACTTCCGCGATGCCCTCTTCTTCGCGCACCCGCAGGCTCTCCACCTGCTCCGGGGACTGGAGCAGCCCTTCGGATTTCAGGAAACCCAAGGCCAGCCGGTCCATCTTCTCCGGAGTGCAGAGGAGGGTTACCAGTTCCGACCCGTTTAGGAAAATGGTAAAAGGGGCTTCCAAGACCAGTTTGTCTACGGTTTCCTCCGCCGCCTCCCCCTCCCGCAAAACCAATACTTTTTTCTCTATGGACATTTCCCGCATATCCCGGCCCCCTGATCATAAAGTTTAGGATTGGTAGGAATATATTCCCCCTCCCCTATTTAAATCCTTTCATTATAAATCTATTTTATTAAATCCTTTCATTATTTTGGCCGGCCGTTTTCTTAAAAGCCTTCCAGCCGCCGCCTGCATAAAAAAAGCTCTCTTTTCAAAGATTAAAGCCAGGAGGTGATTATCTTGGCCCTTAACTTGACCCAAAAAGAGAGGTCCCTGCTGGAGGACCAGAAGTCCCACGAGGAGATCTGCATTCAGAAATACACCAGCTACGCCCAGCAGGCCTCCGACCCTGAACTGAAGCAGCTCTTCAGTACTTACGCCGGCCAGGAACAGCAGCACCTGAATACCATCAACCAGATCCTGGCCGGGCAGGAGCCGGCCATGGGCGGGCAGGGGCAGCAGCCCGGAGCGGGGCCGGCTCAAGCCCAAGGCCGCCAGGCGCCGGGGATGGGGCATCTCCAGGCTGCCGGAAGCGGGAACGATGCTGCTCTCTGCCAGGACATGCTGATGACGGAAAAGTATGTCTCGGGAGCCTACGACACCAGTATCTTCGAGATGACCAACAGCAGCGTGCGCCAGGCCTTAAACCACATTCAGAAGGAAGAACAGCAGCACGGCGAAGGGATTTTCCAGTACATGCAGAGCAGGGGCATGTACCAGCCCCAGTAGCAGAGAGTCCTCCTTGCGGCCCGGCTTCCCCGGGCCGTATCCTTTATAACCTGCTTTCCTTCGGGAGCTAGTTGGAAGAAAATTTAAGGGGCGCAAAAACGGGACCGGCGAAACCAAGAGCTCTCCCCCGGCCTCGGAACTTCAGCAAACCGCCGGGGCTCCTCCTAAGGGGTACAGCGGAGGGCAACTTCTTTCAGGTAAGCATCGTCGTGATAGTACGCCTTCCAGAGGCCGGCCTCTTCCTCCTCCAGGCGCCGCAAAAAGGGGAGCTTCAAGCCCGTCTCCTGGCCGGTCATCACGGGAAAGCCAAAGGGCTCGTTCCTGTATTTGAGGCTCCGGCCCTCCTGCCGGCATTTTTTTATGAACGCCAGGTGGTCGGCCACTCTCCGGCGGTTGAGTTCAGCCAGGAGGGAAAACTCCCGCTGCATCCGCTCCCGGATGGTCCGGGAAAAGCTGGCCTCCAGCTCAAAGCCGATGCTGTTTCTCCCGGCGGCCAGGGCGGCCAGGGCCGTGGTCCCCGTCCCCAGGAAAGGATCCAGCACCGTGTCCCCCAGCAGGGAATACATGTTGATGAGCCGGAAAGGGAGCACCAGCGGGTAGGCGGCGCTTCTTTCCCGGACCCCTTCCCCACCCGTGTTCTGCCGGGTCCCCTTAAAATCCCACAGGTCCGAGTACCAGACGTTCCTCTCCTCCCAGAAGAGAGCGCTTTGCCGGCGCCGCTCCTTCTCCTCCGCCGAAGGGAAGGTGCGCCGGGGCCCTTTCCGGAAAATCAGGATGTACTCGTGTTCCAGGGTAACATAAGCTCCGGCGGGGAGCATCCCCGAACCCATGAACTTGTTGGGGGCGTTCACCTGTTTCCGCCATAAGATCAAGGGGAGGGGGTCAAAGCCCAGCCGGGAAAATTTGCTCAGCACCCGGGCATGGTTGGCAAACAACTGAAAGCGGTTCCCTATTCTCCGGGTGGCGTCGCCGATGTTGATGCACACAAAGGAGCCCTTTTTCATCACCCGGGCCAACTCCTCCCAGACCCGGTCCAGCTGCCGGTGCATCAGCTCAAAAGCGGTATCGCCATCACCCTTTTCCAGGCCGAGAGCCACCCGGGCATCGGCCCGGGAAAAGTGCTCGTCCCACATCTGGATCATGGGATAGGGGGGGGAGGTAACCACCAGGTCGATGCTTTCCGCGGCCAGCTCCCGGAGGCGGCCGGCATCCTGAAAAATAAACCGGTGGCTGGTATAGGGAGGGTTTGCCTTCTCCTTCACTGGCCGCTGCACCGCCCTCACCAGGAGCACCTGGACTTGCTCGCCGCCCGGTCCAACTCCTTCTGCAGGAGGGGCAGGTCCCGGTTGGTAATAATCCCGATCAACTCCTCTTCCGGCCGGCCGTGGGCAGTAATTAAAACCGCGTCCAGCTTCTTGCCCTTCGCCTGGTGACCGATGAAGAGATCCAGCACCTGAAAGAGGGAGGCCTCCGCCGCCACCACCCGGAAATTGTCCCGGTCCCCTGTCTGTCTTAAAACCTCCCTGATGGAGGTGCGCTCCAGCAAGTCGGGGGTTGCCGCCGGGCTCCTCCCCAGCCAGTGGACGATCATGTTCGCGGTAAGCATGGCCACCACGGCACCGCCGTCGATTACCGCCAACTGGGTGTAGTTGTGGCGGCTCAGCTCCCGGACAGCCTGGATGACGGGGGCCTCCCCGGGAAGGGCCAGGACCTCCTTGATGAACAGCGGCGCGACCCGGGGCGGCTCCAGGAGCAGCCGGGCGATGGTCTCAATGCTCTCCACCGCCTCGATGGTGGGCTCGGCAATAATCTTCCCGTCGGCGCGGTCGTGAACAATGGCGTTGCGCAGGTCGCCAAATTTTTTCAAGTCGAACTTGTAGCGGCGCAGGACCGGGTTCACCCTGGCTCCCATCTCCACCAACTCGTAAAAGCGGCGCCGCTCCTTAAGATCAAGGATCCTTTGCATCTCGTGCTCGATGGTGGCATAAGCATTTAGAAAGCGTTCAGCGTTGTTCATCTTCCCCGCTCTTCCTCCATTTGCCTCCGCGCCGGCCTCCCGGAGCCGGCCGGCTGCCGGAGCCGGCGGCAGCCTTGGATCAGGCCGATCATAGTCACTATTCACCGCCGCTCGGCCCGTTTCCTGCCCCGGCTACTGCCGGCGGCGAAAGAGAAGCACTCCCAGGCTTAAGAAGACAAGCCCAAAGGCGGAGAGCACCAGGATTGCCGGCGCCACCTGCGCCAGGCCGGCCTGGCGCAAAATTAAGTCGACAAAGCCCTGCATCGCCCAGTAGGAGGGGAAGGCCTTGGCCAGGGACTGCATAAAGCCGGGCAGTATCTCCACCGGCCACCAGGCCCCGCCCAGCATGGAGATCAGGATGACCGAGAGGGTCCCCACCGCCTGAGCCTGCCCCTGGGTGCGGCAGAGGGAAGCCAGCAGCAGCCCCAGGCCGGTGGAGGCAAAGCTAAAGGCGGCGGCCAGGAGGGCCAGGGCGGGCAGGTCCCGGCCCCACTCCACCTGGAAAAGGAGGCGCCCGGCAGCAATCAGCACCGCCATCTGCACCAGGCCGCTGCTCCACAGGCCCAGGGCCTTGCCGGAGAGCAACTGAAAGTAGGTCAGGGGCGCCGCAAGCAGGCGGGCCAGGGTGCCCGCCTGCTTCTCCTGGAGCAGGCTGGTCCCCCCGGCGGCAACCACCGTCATCATCCCGAACATGACCACAAAACCCGGGGAGGTTTGCCGGTGCCCCGTGGGAATCTCCCGCTGGGAAGCCCCGTCGACTCTCTCCTGGACCACTTTTACGGCGGGGGAAGAGCGCCACTTCTCATCGGCCCGATAAAAGATCTCCTCCCAGTTCCCCCGGCCCGCTGCCTCTCCCAGGGCCGCCGCCGCGGCGTTGGCCCGGAGGCGGTTCAGAACGCCTCTCAGCCGCTCCTCTGCCAGGCCGGAGGGATCCTGCCGTTCGCCCCGCACCATCGTCACCGGTAGGGGAGCGCCGCGGCGCAAGCTCTCTTCAAAGCCGGGGGGGATGATCAGCGCGGCGGCGGCCTCCCCGCTGTCAACCCGTTCTCGGGCCTCCCCTTCCGGACAGTGCTCCACCCGGATAGCCTCCGTTTCCAGGGCGGCGGCCAGGTAGCGGGAGAGCCCCGATTGGTCCAGGTCCGCCACGGCCAGGGCCGCCTTCGCCTCTTCACCGGAGCCGGAGATGCCACCCAGGGCCAGGCCTATAACCAGGGTCAAGGCCAGGGGTAGCGCCAGCAACAGGATATAGGCGGCCCGATCCCGGGAGAGAAGCTTCAGGTGGTTTAAAGCAATCCAAAGCACGTGGCTCATCTAGCCCGCCTCCCCTCTAAGGCAATAGGAGGCGGCCAGGCAAAGGACCAGCCCGGCGACGGCAAGCACCGCCGCTTCCAGGGCCACAGACTGAAGATCGCCCCCGGCAAACATCAACTTCATAAAGCCCTGCAGAGCCCAGCTGTTCAAGGTGACCTTGCTTGCCGCCTGCATGAGGGGCGGCATGACAAAAAGAGGATACATGGAGCCGCCCAGGGCCGACATGGTCAGGGTAACGAAGAGCCCCGCCGCATCGGCGGTGGAAGGGGTTCGGGCCAGGGCGGCCACCAGCATCCCGATACCGGCGGCCCCGCAGACCGACGCCGCCGCCAGGAGGGCCACCCCCGGAAGGCTGCCCCAGGAGACCTGGAAGATAACGGCGCTGGCAAGGATGATGACGGCAAACTGCAGCGCTCCCGTCAAGAAAACCCCCATGAATTTGCCCAGGATAATCTGCCGGGGTGTTGCCGGCGCTTGCAGCATGCGGGCCAGGGTCCGGTCCTGCCGCTCCTGGACAAACTTCCCGGCCATGGTGGTGGTGGTCATGAGCAGGTACATCACCCCCATGGCCGCCGCATAGTAATCCATGGCTTCCGGTTCCATGCCGCCGGCGGCGGTGCGCTGAAGCCCGTCTTCAATGCGGGGCTCCAGCTGCAGCGCCTCCAGGAGCCGCTCCGCCCGGGGATAGAACTCCTCCCCGCCCAGTCCCAGCTCCCCAAGGGTTTGGTAAACCACCCGCCGCGAAGAGAGCTCCAGGGCGTACCGCTCCACCACTGCCCGCACCACCTGCGCCCGGACAGAACTCCCCGGATCGCCCCAGACGGAGATCCTGGCTTCTCCCCCTTCCAGAAGCGCGGCGCTGAAACCGGCGGGAATATGAATTAAAGCGGCAGCCTTCCCGCTGCGGACCAACTCCCGGGCGGACTCCAGGTCCCGGGTTTCTTCCAAAGTAAACTTCTCTTTCAGGGCGGGGAGGGCGAATACTTCTTCAAAGAGAAAGGCGCCCCACTGCCCCTGGTCATCGTTGCAATAGAGCACCGGGGAAGGAGCGGCCTTCTCGCTCCAAAAGGAACCGAAAGCCGACCCCAGGACCAGGATCAGCACCAGGGGGGTGGCCAGGAGAGTCAGCAGCGCCTTCTTGTCTTTTAACAGCACCAGCAAATCCTTTAACGCTATGTAGAAGGGGATCAACCCTCTCACCCCCCGTCCCGCAGCCCGCGGCCCGTCAGGTGCAGGAAGACCGCCTCCAGGGAGGGCTTCTCCACCACCACGGAGAGAACCGAGATCCCGCCGGCGGTTACCGCTTCGATTACCGGGGCCAGGTTTTTCCGGCTCTCTTCCACCATCACCCGGGCCCGGTTTTCTTCCACCAGGACCCCTTTAACCCCCGGCACCCCCTCCAGGAGAGCGCCGTTCTCCAGGGGTCGGGCCATCTCCAAGTTGATCACTTCGGTATCCATCACCAGCTGCAGCAGCTCCTCCACCCGCCCCGAGGCGATGATCCGGCCCCGGTCCATGATGGTTACCAGGGAACAGAGCTCCTCCACCTCTTCCATGTAGTGGCTGGTATAGAGCACCGTCAGCCCCTGCCGGTTCAGCTCCTTGATGGTCTCCAGGATGGCCCGCCGGGACTGGGGATCCACCCCCACCGTGGGTTCATCCAGGATCAGCAGGCGCGGGTTGTGCAGGAGCCCGGCGGCAATGTTGATGCGCCGCTTCATCCCCCCCGAGTACTTTTCCAGGGGCTCGTTGGCCCGCTCCCGCAGGCCGACCAGGTCCAGGACCTCCTCCACCCGGCGGGAGAGTTCCCGGCCGCCCAGCCGGTAGAGCCGCCCCCAAAACTTGAGATTCTCCCGGGCGGTCAGGCTGGGATAGAGGGCAATCTCCTGGGGGACGATGCCCATTGCCGCCTTGGCCTGCAAGGGCCGGCGCCAAAGATCAAGGCCCTCGATAGAGATCTCCCCGGCATCAGGCCGGATGAGACCGCTGAGCATGGATACGGTGGTGCTCTTCCCCGCCCCGTTGGGGCCCAGCAAGCCGAAGACAGCCCCCCGGGGGATCTCAAAGGAGATGCCGTCCACCGCCGTCAACCCTTTATAACGCTTGGTTAAGCCGCTGACCTTGACCATGGGAGTCATGGCCCTCACCTCCCTTCGGGGCTCTTTTAGGCCCTTGTTTTATTCTCCAGCTCCCGCCTCCAGATCCAGCTCCAACTCCAGGATCCGGCGGTGATAGGCTGTTTCCAGTTCATAAACGGCGGCAATATCCGCCGCGGCCGGGGAAAAATCGGGCGCCTCCCCCTGGGAGATCTCTTTCAGGGTGTAGGCCAGCTTCTGCCAGGCGCGCCCGGCTTCTTCCATCATTTCGGCGGGGGTCAAGCCCAGGCGGGGAAGATAGTTCACCGCCTCCTTTAGAAAATCGGCATAAAGGAAGCGGAAGCCCCCTCCCCCGGTGCCCCTTCTTTCAATTACCTGGTAGCAGAAGCGGGCGGCCCACCGCCAGTCGGGCAGGCTGCCCCAGCGGCGGATCTCCTCCCCCCACCGGGACAGGGCGGCCATCCCCTGGAAAGAGGCGGAGCTCTCCAACAGCGCGCGGCTGTTGGCCGCAATGGCCCCGGCAATCAAAGGGGCCATATCCTCCGGTTCCGCCAGCCCCTGGGGGGCGTAGAGGTTCCCCTCCAGCTCAAAAAAGGGCCCCCGGCAGAAGCGCGCCCGCCGCATCTGAGCAAAGGAGACTTCCAGGATCTCTTCCCGCTCCGTGTCCGTGACCAGGAAAACCTCCTTCTTCCGGTCGTAGCCCCATATAGTGATGGCATGCCCGGGGAAATGGGTCTTCGAATTAAAATAGGGCAGGTAATAGAGATCCGTCAAGGCCAGGACCGGCAGCCCCCGGTCCAGCAAAGCCAGCAGCTCCTTCTCCCCTTCAGCGGGGTCGGCAAACTTGCGCTGGAGGCCGGGGCAGCCCATCCGCTGGAAAAACTGTTCCTCCAGGGAGGCGCAGCGCACCTGGATAAAGCGGCTGGGGGAAGCTCCCGGGAAATCCATCAGCCAGAAGCCCAGGCCCGCCCCCAGGCCAAAACAAAGGGCCTCGCTCCACCTCAAGCCGTGGTAGTTGACCAGGTTGCGCAAGGCCGTGCTGGCGCAGTGCCGCCCGGGATAATGTTTTATTTTAGCCCTCACAAGCTTCTCCCCTCGGCAATCGTCTCGCGGATCCCGGCCGCCCTGGATATGGAGTTCTCCTTTTCGCCTCTGCTTCCTGCTCCCCAAGGGCCGTGAAAGGCCGGCAGCAAAAAAATTAGGCTGCTCCACCAGGGAGCAGCCTTGGCTTCCCTTCCAGGCAAATAAAGAAGAGAGCCTCCCCGGCATGGGGACCTAGCGGGATATTTTGGAAACGCGCACGGCACAGACCTTGGTCTCCGGTATTTTGGCCACGGGATCTCGGGCTGGACTGGTCAGGGTGTTGGTGGGACATTCGGCAAAATGGAAGCTCATGGAGACCACCCCCGGGCGGCAGGCCCGGGTAACCCTGGCCTTAACCTCTACCCGCCCCCGGCGGGAGACCACCTCCACCAGATCCCCATCAACAATGCCCAGCCGCCGGGCGTCTTCCGGACTCAAGCAGAGCTCCTCCTCCCCCCTCAGATCATCCAGCCCCGGTGAATGCCGGGTCATGGTGCTGTGATAATGGAAAATGCTCCGCTCCGTGGTAAGCACCAGGGGGTATCTCCCATCGGGCGTCTCCGCCGGAGGCCGGTAGCTCAAGGGAACCAGCTTCCCCTTGCCGGAAGGAGTGGCAAATTTCTCCCGGTGCAGGATGGGCGTACCGGGGTGATCTGCTGTCGGGCAGGGCCACTGGATGCCGCCCCGCTCCAGGCGCCGGTAGCTGAGGCCGGCAAAACTGGGGGTCAAAGCGGTTATCTCTCTAAAGATCTCCTCGGGGCTTTGGAAATCAAATCCCCGCCCCCCCATCTCCCGAGCCAGGGCACAGGTGATCCACCAGTCCGGCCGGGACTCGCCCACGGGCTCGATCACCTGGCGCACCCGCTGCACCCGGCGCTCGGTATTGACAAAAGTGCCTTCTTTTTCGGCGAAAGAAGCCGCCGGAAGAACCACATCCGCCAGGGCGGCGGTTTCGTTAAGAAAGATATCCTGGACCACGAAAAATTCCAGCCTCTCCAGAGCCTCCCGAACGTGGCCGGCATTGGCTTCCGTAAGCAGGGGGTTTTCCCCCACCAGGTAGATGGCCTTGATCTTTCCCCCATGGGCGGCATCGAAGATCTCCGTATGGGTCAGCCCCGGGGTCCCCTTTAATGGATAGCCCCAGGCCCGCTGGAATTTTTCCCGGACCGCCGGATCCTCCACCCGCTGGTACCCGGTAAAAACATTGGGCAGCAGGCCCATATCACAGGCGCCCTGGACATTGTTCTGCCCCCGCAGCGGGTTTACCCCGCCGGAAACCCGGCCCAGGTTGCCCGTCAGGAGGGCCAGGTTGCTGATGGCCAGCACATTGTCGGTGCCGTGGCTATGTTGGGTAATCCCCATGCAGTAGAGGATGGTCGCCGGCTTGCTGGTGGCGTAGATGCGCGCCGCCTGGGCAATTTTCTCCCAAGGCAGCCCGGTGGTTCTGGCCACGAATTCAGGGGAGAAAGCCTTCAGGGACTTTTTGAAGGCCTCGAAGTTTTCACAGCGCCGGTCAATATACTCCTGATCCTGCAGCCCCTCTTCCAGGATAACCCGGGCCATGCCCATTAACAGGGCCAGGTCGCTGCCGGGCAAGAGGGGCAAGTGAAGGTCGGCATGGCGGCAGAGGTCCACCTCCTTGGGGTTCACCACGATGAGCCGGGCCCCTTTGCGCACCGCTTCTTTAACCCGGTACCCGATCACCGGGTGGCCGGCGGTGGTGCTGGTCCCCACGGCCAGTATACAGGAGGCCCCCGCTATCTCCGCAATGGTGTTGGTCATGGCACCGCTGCCCAGGGCTGTGGCCAGACCGGCCACGGTGGGCGAGTGTCAGAGACGGGCGCAATGATCGATGTTGTTGGTGCCCAGCACCGCCCGGGCAAATTTCTGCAGCACGTAGTTGTCTTCCACGGTACACTTGGCCGAAGCGATGACGGCCAGCTGTGCTCCGCTATAGCGGCTTAGTCTCTCCGCCACCAGGGAGACGGCCTCCTCCCAGGAGGCTTCCACCAGCTTCCCCCCCCGGCGAATCAGGGGAGTTTTCAGCCGGTCGGGATGATTGACGAAGCCCAGGCCGAAGCGCCCTTTCACGCAAAGGCTGCCGCCGCTGGCCGGGTGGCCGGGGACAGCCCGGGAACTGACAATCCGCCCGCCCCGGGCGCCCACAATAATGCCGCAGCCGCAGCCGCAGAAGGGGCATACGGTCTCCACTTCATAGCTGGGCTCCTCCGCTTTCTTGGGAACCAGGGCTCCCACCGGGCAGCGGGCTACACACTCCCCGCAGGAGACGCAGGTGGACTCGGCAATGGGGCCGTCTCCCATGACGCTGATCTTGGTGCGGATGCCCCGGTAGGCGAAGTCGATACAGCCGTCGCCCTGAATCTCGGCACAGGTGCGCACGCAGATGCCGCAGAGCACGCACTTGTTCATATTTCGGACAAAGAAGGGGTTGGAGTCATCCAGGGGCTGATCCAGGGGCGGCTTGCGCAAGCGATCCATGTCCTCCTGCTGGAGGCCTACATAGCGGGTTACTTCCTGCAGTTTGCAGCGGGTGTTTCGGGCACAGAACTGGCAATTGTAGTCGTGGCTGGCCACCAGCAGCTCCAGGTTAACCCTGCGGGTCCGTTCCAGGTCGGGGGTGGAGGTGTGGACCACCATCCCCTCTTCCACGGGCGTCTTGCAGGAAACCGTGGGCCGCCGCCCTTCTATCTCCACCAGGCAAAGCCGGCAGACCCCCACCGGCTCCAGGTCCGGGTGATCGCAAAGATGGGGGATATAGATGCCGCGCTCCAGCGCCGCCCTCAAGATGGTGGTGCCGGGAGCGGCCTTTACCTCAACTCCGTCGATGGTAAGGGTAATCAGGTCCGGCATCTGCTGTCCTCCTTACATTCGCGAGCTTCCGATACACACTGCACCGCCCGCACCTTCCTGGGGCAGGCTTCGAAACAGGCTCCGCACCGGGTGCACTTCTCCGGATCGATGGCATGGGGCTCCTTCTTCTCCCCCGTTACCGCCCCCACGGGGCAGACCTTGACGCAGCGCTGGCAGCCGATGCACTTCTCCGGATCGATGCGGTACTGAATGAGGTCCTTGCAGACCAGGGCCGGGCAGCGGCCCTCCAGAACGTGAGCTTCGTACTCATGCCGGAAGTAGCGCAGGGTGGTAAGCACCGGGTTCGGCGCCGTCTGCCCCAGGCCGCACATGGAGCCTTTTTTTACCCCCAGGGCCAGCTCCTCCAGCAGGGAGATATCTTCGGGCCGGCCCCGGCCCTGGGTGATATCCTCCAGGATGCTGTACATCTGGGTGATCCCCAGGCGGCAGGGGGTACACTGGCCGCAGGACTCGCTTCGGGTAAAATTTAGGAAGTAGCGGGCCAAGTCCACCATGCAGGTATCCTCGTCCACCACCACCAGCCCTCCGGAACCCATCATCGCCCCGGCGGCAGTAAGGGAGTCGAAATCGATGGGCAAGTCCAGATGCTCCTCGGGGATGCAGCCCCCCGAGGGGCCGCCGATCTGTGCCGCCTTGAACTTCTTTCCCCCGCGGATACCGCCCCCGATGTCGAAGACAATATCGCGGATGGTAACCCCCATGGGCACCTCCACCAGGCCGGTGTTGTTAACCTTGCCGGTCAGGGCAAAAACCTTGGTCCCCTTGCTCCCCTCGGTGCCCACGGAGCTAAACCAGGCGGCGCCGCGGCGCAAAATCAGGGGGACGTTGGCCAGGGTCTCCACATTGTTGATACAGGTGGGCTTTCCCCAGAGCCCTTCCACCGCCGGGAAGGGAGGGCGGTGGCGGGGAACGCCGCGCCGGCCTTCGATGGAGGCCAGCAGGGCGGTCTCCTCACCGCAGACAAAGGCGCCGGCTCCTTCCTTAATTTTGATCCGGAAGTTAAAGCCGGAGTCGAGAATGTTTTCCCCCAGCAGGCCGTACTCCTCCGCCTGGGCAATAGCCGTGCGCAGCCGCTTTACCGCCAGGGGATACTCGGTACGCACGTAAATGTAGCCTTCGCCGGCACCGATGGCCCAGCCGGCAATGAGCATCCCTTCCAATACGGCATGGGGATCCCCTTCCAGGATGCTGCGGTCCATGAAGGCTCCGGGGTCGCCCTCGTCGGCATTGCAAACGATATATTTTGCCTTGCCGGGGCTGCTGTGGGCGAACTGCCATTTCATCCCCGTGGGGAATCCGGCGCCGCCCCTTCCCCGCAAACCCGAGCTTTTTACCTCGTTGATTACCTCCATGGGCGCCAGCTGGAGCGCTCTTTTCAAGCCCCGGTAGCCGCCTCGGATAATATACTCGTCAATATTTTCCGGGTCGATGACTCCACAGTTGCGCAGCGCCTGGCGCCGCTGCTGTTTATAAAACATAATCTGGTTATGGGAAACCACCGTCTCCTGGGAAACGGGATCCCGGTAGAGGAGGCGCTCCACCAGGTTTCCTTTGAGCACGCTCTCTTCCACCAGTTCCGGCACATCCTCCGGCTTAACCCCGCAATAGAAAACGTCGTCAGGATAAACAATAAAAATAGGGCCTTTCTCGCAGAACCCGTGGCATCCGGACATGATGATGCGCACCTTCTCCTGGAGGCCGCGCTTCTTCAACTCGCCGGCCAGGGTCTCCTTTACCTCCAGGGAGCCCGACGAGATGCAGCCCGTTCCGGCACAGATAAGAATATGTTTCTCGTACACCGCGGCATCTCTCCTTTCCTGGATCGCTCCGGAAGCTACTGTTCCCGAAAGCCGGGGCTGTGGGAAACCCTGGCAATAATCGCTTCCCGGGCCGCCCGGCACTCCTGGCTGTCGTGACAAAGCGGTCCGCTTAAGCGGCATTCGATGAAGCGTTCACAGGGGGTCTTCCTGCTGTGGACGCATTCCTCGCAGCAGGCATCGATGAACCTGTTCATTTTAAGCACTCCCCCCTTCACCTTCCCGGACATAGCCCTCCAGGATCTCCTGGGTTTTGTCCGGGGTCAGCTTGCCGTAGGTCGTCTCGTCGATGGTCATTACCGGGGCCAGCCCGCAGGCACCGATACAGGCCACCTGCTCGTATGTAAACTGCAGATCCTTGGTGGTGCGCCCTGCCTCCACCTTCAGCACGTCCATAATCTTATCGGCGATCCTTTGGGCCCCGCGCACGTGGCAGGCGGTACCGCAGCACTGGCGGAGGATATGCCTGCCCCGGGGTTCCAGGTGAAACCGGGCATAGAAAGTAGCCACACCGAAAACCTTGCTCTCGGGGAGGCGCAGGAAGCGGGCTACCTCCTTCATTGCTTCCACCGGCAGGTAGCCGAATTCTTCCTGAACCTCCTGCAGAAGAGAGATTAGCTCGTTCTTTTCCCCCTGGAAGGCAGCAAATATGCTTTTTAAGCGTTCCTCCATTTTCTCACTCTCCTACCGCTAGTCTTAGTTGCTCTGGATTAAAACTTCTTTATCCAAGGTGTTCATAAAAGAATTATCCAACCTCCTCGCCAAGTTGTTTGCCTGGTATAGTTAATTCTATTCCGAAAATTCATAATCCTGCCAAAATACTGGGAATTAATTGGGGCAATAGAATTGCCGGGATCTGGGCATTGTGGTGACAAAAAGATTCAAGGAGAAAAGATCGAGGAGAGGAGGAGCATAAGGATAAGAAAAAAAAAGAAGTAGGCAAACAGGGGGGAACCAATAATAGCCGGCCGTGGAAGGAGGGGGAAGAAACCGGGCGCTTCCTCTAGGAAAAGCCTTCCCCCACCAGGGCAGCCATAATATCTCTGGAAAACCCGGCCCCAATGGGGGTATAATGGAGAAAAAGGAAAGGTGGGCCGGGATGATCCCCATCAGAGATTCCGCCCCCAGAAGGGGCTTTCCAATAGTAAATATCGCATTTATAATGGTCAACTTCCTGGTCTTCCTGTACCAGTTGACCCTGACTCCGGGGGAGCTGCAACAGTTTTTCCGCTCCTACGGGACCATCCCCCTGCAAGTGACCACAAGCCTGGGGCTCTTTCTCCGGGGCAGCCTTCCCGCCCCGGAACTGCTCTCCGCCCTCTTCCCCCTGATTAGCGCCAACTTTCTTCACGGGGGCTGGCTGCACCTGCTGGGCAACATGCTCTATCTCTGGGTCTTCGGCGACAATATCGAAGGGCGCCTGGGCCACGGGAGCTACCTGCTGGCCTACCTGCTCATGGGCGCCGGGAGCCAGATGGT
>LFRQ01000060.1 GCA_001512835.1 Clostridia bacterium DTU022 | reverse complement strand
CATCTTTTCAGCCGCCTTGCTGCTGGTTATCGCCTGGTGGGCCTGGCGCCTCCAAGGTTCCCGGGGTTCAAAGCCCTTTGCCTTGCTGGCCCTCTCCTGCGCGGTATATGCCCTGAGCTATGCTTTTCAAATTTCCTCCCCGGACCTGGAGAGGATCCTGTTCTGGATGAAGGTGGAATACTTGGCCATCCCTCTGGTCCCCGCCTTCCTTGTCCTTTTTGCCCTGGCTTATACCGGCAGGCTTAGCCGGCCCTCTCTTCCCGTGCTGGCCGCCATTTTCCTAATTCCCGCGGCCACCATCCTCCTTTTTCACACCAATGAATATCACCATCTCTATTACCGGGCCATCTCTCTTTCCGCGGAGGGCCCCTTTCAGCTGCTCTCAGTCCAGCACGGACCCTGGTACTGGCTGCACATGGCCTACAGTTGCTCCGCCGGTATCTTCAGTATTGCGCTCCTGCTCTTTATGTGGCTAAATGCGGCCGCGGTGTACCGGAAGCAGATCTCCATCATCCTGGCCGGCTGCATCCTTCCCGGGATAATTTCTCTTCTTTACATGCTGGATATAATCTCTTGGAACATCGATTTAAACCCCATTGCCCTCTCCTTGAGCGCTCTCATCATTGCCTGGGGTTTCCTGCGCTACAGCCTTATGGAATCGGATCCCGTCGCCCGGAATGTTCTATTTCAAATCCTGCCCGAGGGCGTCCTGGTCCTGGATTCCCAACTCCGCCTGCTGGATTTAAACGCCACCGCAGA
>LFRQ01000042.1 GCA_001512835.1 Clostridia bacterium DTU022 | reverse complement strand
GGACAAGAATCCACGCACTGGCAGCAGAAGATGCACTTGGCCACCTCCAGGGAGGCCTTCATCTTCCGGTCTTCCTTGGTCCCTTCATTGACCACGACGATGGCCTTGGAAGGGCAGTAGCGCATGCACAACCCGCAGCCGTTGCAGTTCGTGGGATCGTAGGTGAGCCTGCCCCGGTAATTGCGGGCGATCTGCATCTCCCCCTTGGGGAAGGAGACCGTTGCCGGCTTCTTAAACAAGTGCTTAACTGCAAAATTGGTGATTTTGCCTGGTGCTCTTTTAATCATAGTCCCAATCCACCCCTAACCAGAAGATTTACCACGATCTGCAGAATGGCAATGGGGGTCAGGTACCGCCAGCAGAAGCTGACCATCTGCTCGATCCGAAGCCGGGCCATAACAGAGCGCAACAGCGCCAGGAAAAGAAGCACGGCCACCGTTTTGACCAGGTACAGGATAAAGTCCCACCCCGGATTACCCGTCATAAAGGGCAGGAAGATCGCCGACACCAGCGAAGCAATCAACACCAGCTCGCAGTCGACGGTTACCCTGAAGATGGCCAGCAGCCGGCCGCTGTACTCCACCAGGGGCCCCGCCACAATCTCCGTTTCCGCTTCCGGAGTATCAAAGGGGACCCGCTCCAGCTTCCCCTGGGCAGCCACCAGGGCTACAAACAAAGCCGGAATGTTGATTAGTATATAGAGGGGATGCTCCGCAAAAAACGCCGTCATTTCCGTAATGGACCAGGTTTTGGCGATAAGGGCAGGAGCCAGCAGCGCCATGAAGAGCGGCACTTCGTAGGCAAACATCTGGGTGAGGGTCCGTACCGAACCGACGGTGGCGTATACCCCTCTGGAGTACCATCCCGCCAAAAACAGGCACATGGTGGGAATAGTCAAAAAGTAAAGCACAACGATAAGATCCCCCGGGAAGGAATAGACAGCCTCCTTGCCAAGAACCGGGACGTAAATAAAGGCGGCCGCCACGGCAGCTAAGGATACCACCGGCAAGGCGTTAAACATGGTCTTGTTGGCCCCGGCGGGAATAATGACCTCCTTGCCGACCAACTTCAAAAAGTCCGCCAGCGGCTGGTACCACGGGGGCCCCATCCGGTTCTGCAAGCGGGCATAAACCTTCCTGTCCAGGTACTCGAAGAGAAACGCATATACCGTTAAAAACAAGAATCCCGGGAATATCAGTATCTTTCCCAATCCTAAAAGCATCCCCATATCCCCTTTACATAAATATTTATAAGCGTCATCACTGGTAAACTTCCTTAAAAGTACCTCCGGCGCTCCGGCATCTTAATGGAGGTCACATCGATGCCCTTCTTCTTGTACCACTCGATGCTGTACTGCCTGAGCTGCGCCCAGTCCATGAACTCCGTCTCTCTTCCGGACTTGACGATGACAGCCCGGTCGGTGCAGGAGAAGCAGGGATCGATGGCGGCGATGGTAATGGGCACGTCGGCAAGGTACTGGCCCAGCAGCATGTGCCTCATGGCGTGCCAGTTGGCTTCCGAGGGCGCCCGCACCCGGACCCGGTCCGGAATTTCCGTTCCGTTGGAGCGGATGTAGTGGATATCCTCGCCCCGGGGTGCTTCCGTCCTGCTGATTACTTCCCCGGCGGGAATGCGCCGCGGAACCTTGGCCACGATATCGCCGTCGGGCATATTCTTTATGCAGAAGCGGACAATTTCTATGCTCTCCAGCAGCTCCAGGACGCGCACCACCGTCCGGCCAAAGATGTCGGCATGGGTGTCCGTAATCACCTTAAAGGGGATCTCGCCGTAGACGGCGTAAGGGTCTACCGTCCGGATATCGAAGTCGACCCCGGACGCCCGGATTACGGGCCCTACCGCGCCGTACTTCAGGGCGTCTTCCCGGGAAAGCTTGCCGATCCCGGCCAGCCGGGCGGCCAGGGTGGTTTCCGTCAAGGCCAGCTCCCGGTAGTATTTTACCTGCTCCTCCAGGGCATCGGTCATCTTCAAGATATCCTGCTTGAGGGAGTCATCGATGTCTCTGCGCACACCGCCGATGGTGTTGATGGCATAGTTCACCCGGTTGCCGCCGATCTCGGCCAGGATATCCAGCACCGCTTCCCGGTCGCGCCAGGTATACATGAACATGGTATCAAAGCCGATCTCGTG
>LFRQ01000124.1 GCA_001512835.1 Clostridia bacterium DTU022 | reverse complement strand
GCGAAGAAACTGGGCCTGGACCTGGACTTTCGGCTCCGCTTTAACCCGGATCGCCTCCTGGTCTACCTGCACCGGGAGGATGAGGAGACGGTGGTACGGGAGCTTTCCCTGGAGCAGCTGCCCCGGGTCGCGGAGCAGCTGCAGCGGCGGGGCGGAGTGCTGCTAGACCAGCAGGGTTGAAGAGCAGGCCTGGAAGGGAGAGGTGACTGGAATGAGCACATTCTCGGTAAGCGGACTGGCTTCAGGAGTTGATACGAACAACCTCATTGAGCAGCTGATGCAGCTGGAGCGGCAGCCCATCGTGCGCCTGCAGCAGCGGCAGGCGCAACTGCGCACCCGGATGGATGTCTGGCGCGATGTCAACCGGCACCTTTTCAACCTGCAGAACCGCGCCGCCGACCTGCGGCTGCAAGGTCTTTACCGCCAGAGCAAGGCCGAATCCGGCGACAGCAGCGTCTTTACCGCCACGGCTGCCGCCTCTGCAGCTCCGGGAACTTACCAGGTGGAGATCCTCTCCCTGGCCCGGGCGCACAGTATTGCCGGCTTCCAGGCGGCGGAGATCAGCGGCCAACCCGAGGCCGACAGCCGGACCCTCCTGGGGCTCAGCGGATTGCTGGAGATTAACGGCCGGGAGGTGGAGGTGACGGCCACCGATTCCCTGGCGGATATCTGCAAGCGGATCAACGAAACCGACGAGATCGGTGTCCGGGCGTCTATTGTGGATCAGCGCCTGGTTATTACCCGCCAGGAAACGGGCGCCGCGGAAATAGCGGTGGTGGAGAACGAACTCAGCCGGGCTCTGGGGCTGCACGTGGAGACGGAGCCGGGATCCGGAACTCACCGGCTCAACACCCTCCAGGAAGCCTCTGACGCCCGGATAAAAATCAACAACCTGGAGATAACCCGCTCCACCAACCGCATCGACGATGCCCTGGAGGGGGTGGTCCTCAACCTGCTCCGGGAGAGCGACGGTCCGGTATCCCTGGTGGTGGAGAGAGACCACGAGCAGGTAATTAAAGCGGTGGAGGATTTCGTGGAGCAGTATAATGCCACCTACCAATATATAAAATCGGTCTCCAGCTACGATTCGACCACGGGGCAGGCGGGGGTTCTCTACGGGGAGAGCGCTCTGACCAGGCTGCTGATGAGCTTACGGCAAGTCGTTACGGGAACCGTCATCAGCGGCGGCAGCTACCGGACCCTGGCCGACCTGGGCATTGCCACGGCGGCCTACAAATCCGGGCATGCGGAGGGGACCCTGCTCCTGGACAAGGAGAAGCTCCGGACGGCCCTGGTGGAGGACCCCGAGGCGGTGATGCGCCTTTTAGGAGCCCAGAAGATCAACGTGGCTCCCGGAGCAGCGGTGACCGCTTCTTCCCAGTTGGACGAAAACTACCCGGCGGGCAGCATTGTGGACGGCGACATTCTTTCCACCCGCTGGGGGGTGGGGAACGGCTGGACCAATGCTCTCACCGACTGCTTCGACGACCCGGAAACGGACGCCTTTGCCGACACCGGGGTTTGGGTGCGCCTGGATTTCCGCGGCGAGGGGGGCAGCCCCGTTAAACAGTTGATCGACCAGGTCAATATCTACACCCTGGACTCCTCCCTTTACCCCGCCGCGGAATACGGGATCCGCGATTACGACGTGCAGTACTGGGACGGCGAGCAGTGGCAGACCCTGTTGCAGGTCCGGGGGAACACGCAGGGGGTGCGCACCCACCGTTTCGACCCTGTCAGCACGGAAGCCATCCGGATAAAGGTGTACGCCTCCAACGATACCGCCGCCTCGGGAGAAGCCGCGGCCCGGATCCTGGAAGTGGAGGTCATGGCCAAGAGCGACGGGGCGGCCACCCGCCTGGCGGACCTGCTGCGCCCCTATACCCTCACGGGTACCGGGCTCATCGATGCGCGCCGCCAGGGAGCGGAACGGGAGATTAGAGATTTGAACCGGCGCATCGAAAACATGGAGCGCCGGCTGGAACTTAGAGAAGAGGCCCTGCGCCGGCAGTTCCTGGCCATGGAAAAGGCCGTGGGGCAGATGACGAGCCAGGGCCATTGGCTGGAACTCCAGTTGAGCAGCCTTTCTTCCTTGAATATTGCCAACTACCGGAAATAAGCTTGGACCGGTGTCCCCATCGGGGAGGAGGTGCCGAAGATGACTGAAAATCCCTATCAGCGCTACCGGGCAAATGCTGTAGAAACAGCCGATCCCGGCCGGCTGATCCTTTTGCTTTACGACGGAGCCCTGCGCTTTATCAATCAAGCGGAGCAGGCCCTGGAGGGGCAGGATTATGAACAGGCTCACTACAAGCTGCTTCGGGCCCAGGATATCATTGCCGAGCTGATGGGCTCCCTGGACCTGGAGCAGGGGGAACTGGCGGGAAACCTGTTCCGCCTCTACGATTACATGCACTACCGCCTGATCCAGGCCAACATTAAAAAGAGCGCCGCTCCCCTGCAAGAGGTAAGCGCCATGTTGAAGTCCTTGCGGGAAAGCTGGCAGGAGGTCTGCCGGCAGCGGGTTGCCGTGGGGAGCCCCTAAGCAGCCTGGCCTAAGGAGGTGATTGTCCCGGAACGCACCGGGCGGCGAAGATGGAGAAGATCTTGAAGGAGCTTTCCCTGCTGTTAAAGAAAGAGCGGTCGCTGATTGAAGCCCGGCCTTTTGACCCGGAGGGCTTCCAGGAGAACATGTCCCTCTTGGAACGGGAGCTGGAGAAGCTGCGGGCCGCCGTCGGGGAGCGGCCGCTCCGGGAGGAGCCGCCGGAGGTGCTGCGCCTCTGGGAGGAGGTACTCCGGCAGCGCCGGGAGAACCGGGAGCTGCTTCAAGAAAGGTGCCGGGAGCTATCCAGGGAGATGGAGACTCTTTACCGCGGCAGGAAGACGATTGGAGCTTACCGGAGCGAAGACCGGGAAGCTCTTTTTATTAAAGATTTGGCCTAGACTTATCTTTATACCGGTTAAATTTGAACCGATTAGTAGAAATAAACATGAAGAGAAAAAATTTTACATTTTTTCTATGGCATTAAAAGGATTTTCAGTTTTCATGTCGAAATAACAGTTACATGTCATACCAAAAAATTGATTTGACATGTTAAGAACTGCATATTGGGAAGACCGAATAAAGGCAAACCCGCTGAAAAGCGGGGACGCAAAGCCATGGGTCCACCGAGTTGCGCTGGACAGCCAGGTTGCCGGTCTGAAAATAGGGGAAGTGTTCTCCTTTTTTAAAAAAGGCAACGTCTGGCGAGCCTTTTTTTCGTTTTTATAGGGAGGTGACCGGGTGGATGTTTGGAGGCAAGACCATGAAGCTGCTAAGCCAAAGCCTGGATGTGGCCGCCCTGCGCCAGCGGGTCATAGCCAATAACCTGGCCAATCTTAATACACCGGGATTTAAGCGCTCCACGGTCAGTTTTGAGGAGTCGCTCCGGAAAGCCGTTGGCGACCAGAGGTTGAAGTTAAAGACCACGCACCCGGCTCATATCCAGCCTTCATCGGGAATTCCTCGGCCCGAGGTAAAAGTGGACGCCAGTACCGGCCGGAGAGTCGATGGGAACAATGTGGATCTGGAGCGGGAGATGCTGGACCTGGTGGCCAATCAGCTTTTCTACAACACCCTGGTCCAGCAGGTTTCCGGTCGGCTGGACAACTGGCGCTATGTCATTAATCAAGGGAGGCGGTAGCAGTGTTGAGCTTTTCCTCGTTTAAGATATCCGGGTCGGCCCTTACCGCGGAAAAGCTGCGGCTGGATGTGGTCGCCGGCAACCTGGCCAATATGAACACTACCCGGACCCCGGAAGGAGGGCCGTACCGCCGCCGCACCGTAGTCTTTGCCGAAAACCTGGAGCAAGCCCGGGGGCGGCTTATGCCGCCGGTACCGCAGGCCGCCCGGCAAAACCGGATGGGAAGCGGGGTTCGGGTCCAGGCCATTTACGTCGATAACCGCCCTCCGCGCCTGGTCTACGATCCCGAGCATCCCGATGCCGACGCCAACGGCAATGTGGCTTACCCGAATATCGAGCTGGCCAAGGAGATTACCGATCTGATCACAGCCCTGCGCTCTTATGAAGCCAACACTACGGCGGTAAATACCGCAAAAAGCCTTTACCTCAAGGCCCTGGAGATCGGAAGGTAAGGGAGGAGGCGCCTCATGGTTGAGCCGGTCCAAGGTTTAAGGTTAACCAACCCCGTTTCCCCGAGTTTTGTCCGTCCTTCCCAGGAGAAGGAGACGGAAGGAGTCAGCTTTGCCCGCCGGCTGCAGGAGGCCCTGGCCAAGGTAAACCGCCTGCAGGTGGAAGCGGACGAAGCGGCGGCCAAGTTTGTAACGGGAGAACTTCAAGATATACACCAGTTGATGATTAAAATGGAAGAAGCGCGCCTGGCGCTGCAGCTAACGGTGCAGGTTACCAACAAGGTAATCGAAGCTTACCAGGAACTGTCGCGCATGCAGATTTAATCATTTTGCATAAAGGGGTGTTAGTTTGGCCAGGGGTCCGCTAAATCTGCCCTTCGAGCTAAGCAGCAGCGGCTTGCGGGAGTATTGGAGCAGCCGCAGCCGTCCTGTTCAGTTGAGCATAATTATCGTGGGGATCGCCCTGGTGGTGGCGCTGGTCATGATCGCCGGCTACTTCTCCCGCCCCTCCATGGAGGTTCTCTTCCGGGGCCTGGACGCCAGGCAAGCCCGGGAGGTTGCCGAAAAGCTGGAGGAAATGGGCATGACCTACGAGCTGGCCGAAGACGGAACGGCGATCCTGGTTCCCCGGGAAGAGCGCGACCGGCTGCGCCTGCA
>LFRQ01000063.1 GCA_001512835.1 Clostridia bacterium DTU022 | reverse complement strand
GCCTTGAACATTCTTGCCATATATCTTATAATGTCTATTAAATCTATAGTAATAGTTACCAACTTGTCCCGGGCACCTTTGTTTCCATTTTCTCTTTCGGAAAGGAGGATGACCATGCCCATCATTATTCCGGACGATCTGCCGGCCAGCAGCATTCTACAGAGCGAGAATGTTTTCGTAATGCACGAAAAAAGGGCCTTGAGCCAGGATATAAGGCCGCTAAGGATAGCCATCTTTAACATCATGCCGCAGAAGGAGATTACCGAAACCCAGCTGCTGCGCCTGCTGGCAAACACTCCCCTGCAGGTGGAAGTGGTGCTCTTGTATCCGGAAACCCATCGCTGCAAGAATACGTCGCAAGAACACCTGGACACTTTTTACCAGACCTTCTCCAAGGTTCGCCAGGAGAAATTCGATGGGATGATCATCACCGGCGCCCCGGTAGAGCACCTTGCCTTCGAGCAATGGCATTACTGGGATGAATTGAAAGAGATCATGGAATGGACGCGCACCCATGTTTATTCCACTTTCCATATTTGCGTCGGGGCCCAGGCGGGGCTGTACTATCACTACGGCATCCCCAAATATCCTTTGCCGCAAAAGCTTTTTGGGGTATTCCAACACCGGGTCTGCGTGAAAAACAAGCCCTTGCTGCGCGGATTCGACGATATATTCTATGCTCCTCATTCCCGGCATACCCAGGTTCTTAAAAGCGACATTGAAAAAGTGCCCCAACTGGAGATCCTGGCCGAGTCGGAAGAGGCGGGGGTTTACATCGTCAGCAGCCTGGACGGGCGCCAGGTCTTCGTAACCGGCCACTCGGAGTACGATCCCCTCACCTTGAAGCATGAATACCAGCGGGATCTGGCCAAAGGGCTGCCGATCCAGCTGCCGGCCAACTACTTTCCGGGAGACGATCCGTCAAAGCCTCCCGTGGTTTTGTGGCGCAGCCATGGTTTCCTGCTCTTTTCCAACTGGCTGAACTACCATGTCTACCAGGAAACCCCATATGATATCAATGAAATTAAATGATTTTGCAAAAGGAGCCCAGGTTCAGGAGACTTCGAATCGCAAGAGCGTCCGTTTCTGTAATTATTTGTCATCATTGGCCCGACAATCAAATTTTGTGCTCCAATCTGTTATTGAATATGGACTTGAAACATTTTGCGGTTGACATTCGTGACAGAATATTGCTATACTTTCTTAAGGTATAAGCTAATCCTGCCCGTTTTTCGGGGCAGTTGGCTGATCGACCTGCCTGCGCTCCAAGCATCTGGGCCTGACTACGGAAGCGTTCGGGCAGTTGTCTGTTCAAGCTTGCCGGGCGCACTTGGATTTGCGTCTCCTGGAGGAAAGACCCGTTTCCCGGCCGGGCAGCATAGAATTGCAATCTTGCATCTTTACTTTAATGAGACTTTGCTCGTTTTTTTTTTGAATAATTGCGGGAACAGCGGCCAAAATGGCAGACGGGCAAGGTTAAATGATGTATAATAGCACTGATTAGCAAAACTAACGGTTTAGCTTATAGAATTCTTTTATGGCAAGAAGGTGTTTCCTGGGACGGTGTAGAAAAAACATTACCTTATAATCACCGTTCTTTGTTGAATTCTTGCCAGTATCCGGTATGTGATCTCTATTTACAACAAGCTTACTTAAATTAGACCTGTGGGGAGGGGGGAGCTCTGCAAGAGATAGATCTGTATGAAATAATGGGGCGGAATTTGGGTGGTTTTGGCCATAGAATTAGAGCAGTTTTAATAAGGGGGAATTGAGATGATTGCTAGAAAGAAAAAAACAACCATCTTTACGGCGGTTTTCCTCTGCCTGGTCCTGCTCCTGGGAGTCGCCGGCTGCGGTCCCAAGGAATCTGCCGACACTGAAGATGGAAAAACCGTAATTAAAATTGGCACCGTCGGCCCGCTATCCGGGACTGCGGCGGCTTACGGCACCAACGTTTTGCGCGGCATCGAGGTTGCCGTGGATGAAGCCAATGCCTCCGGAGAACTGGGCGACTACGTCCTGAAAATTGTGTCCGAGGACACGGAAGGTGATTGGAGCAAGGCCGCCAATGCTTTCCAAAAATTGGTCGATATCGACAAGGTTAATGTGATCATCGGCGCCGTGTTGAGCTCTGAAACCGCGGCGGGCGGCGATATTATCAAGGACGCCAAGGTTCCCACCATTTCGCCTTCCTCCACGGCGGTGGATTTGACCAAGGGCAACCCGTACCTGTTCCGGAATTGCCTCTCCGACGAAGTCCAGGCCATCCAGCTGGCGGAGTATGCCGTGAAAGAGCTTGGCCTAAGCAAATTTGCAATCTTGTACACCAACAATGACTACGGTAAATCTTTAAAAGACGCTTTCGAAGCCAAAGCCAACGAGCTGGCGGAAGTAGTAGCCGTTGAAGTGTTCATGGATGGGGACGAAAACTTTAAGTCCCAGCTGACCTCGATAAAAGAGAAAAATCCCGATAGCCTCTATATTGCCGGATACTATACAGAGGCGGGCAAAATTGCCCAGCAGGCCAAGGAACTGGGCATGAACGTCCAGCTGCTGGGTGCGGACGGCCTGTGCAATGTTGTCCTGCTGCAGATCGGCGGTGAAGCCGTTGAGGGAGCCTATGCCACCTCCGGATTCTACCCCGATGACCCCACGCCGGCGGTACAAAATTTTGTCAACGCCTACAAGGAAAAGTACAACGAAGATCCGGACATGTTTGCCGCCCAGGCTTACGATGCTACGCGCATAGTAATTGAAGCTATCAAGAGCAAGGGCCCCTCTTCCGAGGAGATCCGCGAGGGTATCGCCGCTACCAAGGACTTCCCCGGCATTACTGGGAAAACCAGCATCGATGAAGAGGGAGATACCATCAAGGATGTTATCATACTGAAGGTGGAAAACGGCAAGTTTATCCGCGCCCGGTAGCAGCGGTAGTTTCGTGATGGTGTTTGCAGGGAGGAGGGCCGACGTCCTCGCCCTCCTCCCTGATTTGTTTAGCGTAAGAGGTGAAGCCATTGTTTGTTCAACAGTTGATGAACGGTCTAATCTTGGGCAGCACCTACGCCCTTATTGCTCTGGGTTATACCATGGTTTACGGAATCATCGAACTAATTAATTTTGCCCACGGCGAGATCTACATGTTTGGTGCTTTTGTGGGGTTGATCCTGGTAACGGTTCTCAAAGTGCCCTTTTTTTTAGCTTTTTTGTTGGCCATGGCCGCGTCCGCTCTCCTGGGCATTACCATCGAATACCTGGCTTACCGGCCCCTGCGCCGTTCTTCCCGGCTGGCGGCGCTGATCAGCGCCATCGGCGCCTCCATATTTTTATCCAACCTGGCCCTTTTGATCATGGGGTCAACACCGTATAACTTTCCCACACCTTTCGAAGCAAAAGTTTACGAGACCCCGTTTTTCATTATTTCCCGGGTGGAAATACTTGTTTTGCTATCATCTCTTTTGTTAATGATTGCGCTAACTTTGATCGTGCAAAAAACAAAAATCGGCAAAGCCATGCGGGCGGTAGCCCAGGACAAGGATACCGCCAGCTTGATGGGCATCAATATCAACAAGATTGTCACCATCACTTTTGCCATCGGTTCGGCCCTGGGAGGAGCGGCGGGAGTTATGGTGGGCATCTATTTCCGCACGGTCACCCCGACCATGGGCTTGATGCCCGGCTTGAAGGGCTTTGTCGCCGCCGTCGTGGGGGGAATTGGCAATATTCCCGGAGCCATGCTGGGAGGAATTCTTTTAGGTATTGCCGAAGTATTGGGGGCCGCCTATATCTCCTCCCAATACCGGGATGCAGTGGCTTTTGCCCTGTTAATTCTGGTGCTCCTTCTTAAACCTTCGGGTTTGCTTGGCAAACCGGTACAAGAAAAAGTATGAGCTTTGCAAGACCATGAGAAGGTGAAATAAACGTTGATCAGTCCGTATTATTTGCAACTCATTATCCTGGTAGGAATCAATACCATCATGGCCCTCAGTCTCAACCTGATTATCGGCTATACCGGCCAGCTGTCCATCGGGCACGCCGCCTTTATGAGCCTGGGCGCCTACTGCTCCGCCCTGCTCACCCTTCATTTTAACCTGCCCTTTATCGTGTCCCTTTTAGGCGGTGCCCTGTTTGCCGCTTTTTTCGGCATACTCATCGGCATCCCCACCTTAAAGCTGAAGGGTGATTACCTGGCTATCGCCACCCTGGGCTTCGGGGAAATCGTTCGAATCGTCTGCCTTAACCTGGAGATCACCGGCGGGGCGGTGGGATTGAGAGGAATTCCCAAAAAGACAACCCTGCTCTGGGTGGTGCTGGCCGTATTGATAACCGCCTTTATCCTTAATCGCATCATCAAGTCCAGGATCGGGAGAGCCCTGATTGCCATCCGCGAAGACGAAACCGCCGCGGATGCCATGGGGATTAATTCCACCTATTACAAAATCCTCTGTTTCGGGGTCGGCGCCTTTTTCGCCGGTCTCGGGGGAGGGCTCTTTGCCCACTACATGCGCTTTCTTCATCCGAAGAGCTTCGATTTCATGAAATCTATCGAGCAATTGTGCATGGTGGTGTTGGGTGGACTGGGCAACATGTGGGGCTCCTTTGTCGGCGCCACCATCCTGACCGTTGTACCGGAGATGCTGCGCTCGGTAGCCGACCTGAGGCTGCTCATCTACGGCGCCGTCCTGATTTTGATGATGCGGGTAAGGCCCCAGGGGATCCTGGGAGAGTCACCTGCAAACGGCGGCTTTAAGAACAATTCATATTCGCAATGGATCCAAACCAGGTTAAAAAAGAGCTTGCGAAAGCGCTCTGGAAGCGATAAAACTTGATTGGAGGAGGAACTGCGTTGTCTCGCCACTCGATCTTAACCGCCACGGGCGTCAGCCACAGCTTTGGCGGCCTGGTGGCCTTGGAAGATATTGATTTCAAGATTTACCAACAAGAGATCGTCGGGCTCATCGGGCCTAACGGAGCCGGAAAAACTACCTTGTTCAATCTCTTTACCGGCCATTACAAGCCCACCGAGGGGGAGATCTATTTCAACAACCAGAGGATCAACGGCTTGAAGCCATACCAGATCACCCCCAAGGGGATTGCCCGGACATTCCAGAACATCCGCCTTTTTAAGCAGATGAGTGTTCTGGACAATGTCTTGATCGGACAGCACTGCCGAACCAGGACCGGGCTGGTGGGGGCCGTCCTTAGAACACCCCGCACCAAAAAAGAAGAAGCCCGGGCCCGGGAGCACGCCATGGAGATGTTGTCCTTCGTCAACCTGGAAGAAAAAAAGGACGAGAAAGCCTCCAACCTCTCCTACGGAGAGCAGCGGCGCCTGGAGATTGCCCGGGCCTTGGCCACGGATCCCCTTCTCCTGCTGTTGGATGAACCGGCCGCCGGGATGAACCCGCACGAGACAATTGAACTCATCAAGCTGGTCAGGCAGATCCGCGACCAGATGAAGATCACCATTTTGTTAATTGAACACGATATGAAAATGGTAATGGGCATTTCAGAGCGGGTAGCCGTTTTAAACTACGGAAAAATGATTGCCGAGGGAACGCCCCAGGAAGTTCAGAACAATGAAGAGGTAATCCGGGCTTATCTCGGTGAAACCGCCTGACCCGGACTTCCAGAAGGAGAGCTAAAGGAACTTGCTTAGAGTAGAAAACGTATCCACCGGCTATGACAATATTCGCGTCTTGCACCAGATCAGCCTCACCGTCGGCGAAGGAGAGATCGTCACCCTAATCGGCTCCAACGGTGTCGGCAAAACCACGACCTTGAAAACCATCTCCGGCTTGCTGAAGCCGACGGAAGGGAAGATCTACTTTAACAACCGGGATATCTCTCAACTCCCGCCCCATGAGATCGTGGAACTGGGCATCTCCCATGTGCCCGAGGGAAGAAATGTCTTCCCCCGCCTGACGGTAAAGGAAAACCTGGAGATGGGCGCCTATACCCGCAAGGACAAAGTGGAAATCAAAAAAGACTATGCCCGGATCATGGAGCTTTTCCCGCAGCTGGCCCAGCGGCAAAAGCAGGTCGCCGGCACTTTAAGCGGCGGGGAACAGCAGATGCTGGCCATCGGCAGGGCCCTCATGTCCCGCCCCCGGCTGCTGCTTCTCGATGAGCCCTCCATGGGGCTGGCGCCGTTGGTGGTTACCAGCATCTTTGAAATTATCAAGGATATTAACCGCCAGGGGACCCCTATTTTACTGGTGGAACAGAACGCCCAGATCGCTCTGCGCACGGCCCATCGCGGATACGTCATGGAAACGGGGCGGATTGTCATGAGCGACTCCGCCAGGGCGCTGCTGCAAAACGACCGGGTCCGCAAGACCTACCTGGGCGAGTGAGTTTTAACCCCTTATTATTCTATGGGGAAATAACGAATCCGTTTCAGCCCCTTATTTTAAATGCTATAGTCCCTCTTCTTGTCAAGAAGGGACAAGCCAGGGCCAGTTTAACACCTTTTTTATGCTATAGTCCCTAATGACCTTATCGCTCCCGGCCTGGAAGCTGCGGCTCCGCCGGGAGTTGTTCATATGCGTGAGAAGCAAGGAAAACATTGACGGTTAAGCCGGCTGCTGATATATTGTTGGCGAAGGAGGTATTGTAATGCACACCGTCCTTGCCCTGATCATCGGCCTGATCTTTCTGGCCTGCGGCCTGCTGCTAAAATACCTGGGCGCCAGCGGTAAAAGCCTTAACCCGGTAGCCGGCTACCGGACCGCCCGTTCGATGAAGAGCCCGGAAGCCTGGATGGCGGCCAACCGCTACGCAGCAAAAGCTTTCTCCCTGGCCGGGGTGATTGTCCTGGCCGCCGGAGCGATTCTCTGGTGGAAACCGCTGCCGCAATTCTTTAACGAGTACATCATTGTGGGCCTCTGCATTATCGCCCCGGTGATCATAATACTGGCCACGGAATCCTACCTGAAGCAGCATTTTAACGACGACGGAACTCCCAAAGGAATCTCTCCGGGCGTAACGGGGAGGCCGGCCCCCGATGATGGCGCGGAAGCAAAGCCCGCCGGGAAGCTCCCCTACTCTTGGCTGGAATACCTGCTGGAACTGCTCGCTGCGGGCGGACTCATCTTTAGTGCCGTTATGCTGGCCCGTTACTGGCCCCAGCTGCCCGCTTTAATCCCCCGGCACTTCGACTTCCGGGGCACGGTGGACGCCTGGGGCGGCAAGGGGTCCCTTGTAGCCCTTCTTATCACCAACTTCCTGCTTTATCTCTTCCTGACCCTGTCGCGGATATTCCTGCCGGTCTATGCCGCAAAAAGCACTGCGCCGCGCCCCCTGGCGCTGGGCATGGAGTTGTTGACCTGGCTGAAAGCCTGTACCGTAGGAGCCTTCTCCTACGTGACCTGGAGGACGGTGGAGATTGCCCTGGACCGGGCCGCCTCCCTCTCCCCCCTTTTCCTGCCCCTGTTTATGATCGCCTCCCTGGTGATCATCGCCGTCTACTGCTTCTTGATTGTCCGGGCCCAGAATAAGGGCCAGGCGGCATAAAAATCGGAAAAAGCAGGGTTGCCCAAAAGGCGCCCCTCGGCCCTGGTAATTGGCAGGTTTTCCCTCCCGAGAAAGCGAATATTTTGGCCGCTATACCAGCGCAAGACAGAGCGGGCCGGGCCCCGTTTCCCGGCGATGTCTCAAGAATTTTGCCGGGAACAAATGGCGGTTTCCTTTGGTCATATATACAAGAGCGGGTTCTCCCGCCGTTTCCCCCCGGTTTTGGGAAACATATGGCGGCTTCCCCCGCTCATATGTGCCAGGCACGGGGGCAAAAATCCAGGGAGGGCGGCAATGAAAGTTATCGCGGCTTTGCTTATAAGCTTACTCTTGCTGCTCCTGCCCGGCTGCTCGGGGGAGCCGGGCAGCGGGAATTCTTTGACGACCGAGGATTACCAACTGGAGGCAGTAAGCCAAGATCTGGTCAGCGCCAACAACGGTTTCGCCTTCGCCGTCTTCAAAACCCTCAACGAGGAGGAAAAACAGGAGAATCTGTTCATCTCCCCCTTCAGCATCGCCACGGCCCTTACCATGACCTACAACGGGGCCCGGGGCACCACCCGGGAGGCCATGGCCCGCACCCTGGGCTACGATAGCCTGGAACTGGAGGCAATCAACAAGAGCTACTTGAACTTGCTCTCCTACCTGGGCGGCGCCGATCCCAAGATCCGTCTCAATATCGCCAATTCCCTGTGGATCAGGGAAGGGGCCCCCATAAAAGAAGATTTTATTGACCGGAACCAGGAGTATTTCCAGGCCCAAGTGGAGGCCCTGGATTTTTCAAAAGCAGCCGCCGTGGAACAAATAAACAACTGGATCTCCCAGGCCACCCAAGGGAAAATCCAGCGGATGCTGGAACCCCCCATTCCCCCCGATGTGGTTTTGTACCTCATCAACGCCATTTACTTTAAAGGCCAGTGGGCAGGCCCCTTTGACCCGGAGCGGACCTTTGACGCCGACTTTACTACAGGCAGCGGTGAAAAAGCAACGGTAAAGATGATGACCAGGCGGGGAAAAGCAGGCTACCTGGAAGCGGAGGGCTATAAAGCGGCAAAGCTCCCTTATGGCGGCGGCAAAATGGCCATGTACTGCCTGCTGCCCGACGAAGGAACGGAGATCAACGAATTGGCCGCCCAACTGGACGCCCAGGAATGGGATAAAATCAGGCGGGAAATCGCCGAGATGGAAGACGTGCTCCTCCAGATGCCGCGGTTTAAAGTGGAGTACGGCATCAAAAATTTAAATGACGCTCTCAAAGCCCTGGGCATGGAAGAAGCCTTTGGCGGCACGGCAGACTTCTCGGGAATGGGAGAAGGGCTTTATATCAGCCGGGTTTTGCACAAGGCTGTAATCGAGGTAAACGAGGAAGGGAGCGAGGCCGCCGGGGCCACCGTGGTGGAGATGAGGGAAACCGCCGCCTTGGAACCCGCCCGTTTTATTGCCGACCGCCCCTTCCTCTTCATCATTGCCGAAGAAGAGACGGGGTCCATCCTCTTCATGGGGAAGCTTTTTGAGCTATGACGGCAAAGCCCTGCCCCCGCCCCTCCCTCCGGGCAGCCGGCGGGAAATGAGGGCGGCATGCATAAAAGGAAACCGCCGGCGGGAGCTTTGCAAGGTCTGGCCAAAAACGCCGCCCCGGGCCCAAGAATAAGCCCGGGGCGGCGCCGCTTAAAAATTCCGGATCCACCGGCAGATGCCGGCTACAAGCCGGAGATTTCCGAAACATTAGGGAAGTTCAAGGCCTGCTCCTCCAGGCGGCGCGCCGCGGTCCGGGCCAGCATGTCCAGCCGCTCCACCGTCCCGGCCAGATCCTCTTCCGTGGTACGGGGGTTGATGGTGCAAAAACGCAGCACCGTCCGGCCGCGCAGCTCCGTAGAGCTCACCATGGCATAGCCGTCGTTGATCACTTCATCTATAAGCATCCGGTTGATGGCGTTCACCTCCGCCGGGGATTTCCCCGGGGGAAGGTAGCGGGCCGTGACGATGCCCAGCTGGGCGGGGGTAACCACTTCCCAGTGGGGAAGGGCGGAAAGCAGCGCCTCCACCTTCCCGGCCAGCTCCAGACCCCGCTCCACGGCGCTCCGGAACTGCTCCAGGCCGAAATACTTGATGGACATCCAGAGCTTCAGGGCGCGGAAGCCCCGGGTGAGCTGGATGCCATAGTCACAGAAGTTAACCTCCTCGTCCGCCCGATAGACATCCTTTAAATATTCCGGCCGGACCCGGAAGGTTTCTTTCAGCCGGCGCCCCTCCCGGACCAGCACACAGCCCATTTCAAAGGGCTGGAAGAGCCACTTGTGGGGATCCAGGACCAGGGAATCCACCGCCTCCAAGCCCTGCAGCAGCTCCGCCCCCCGGCGGGTAATCACCGCCGCGGCGCCGTAAGCGCCGTCCACGTGCAGCCAGAGGCCTTCCTTCCGGCAGAATTCTACCAGTTCCGGCAGGGGATCGATGGCTCCGGTATTGGTGGTCCCGGCATTGGCCACCACACAGAAAGGCACCCGGCCGCCGTTCCGGTCCAGCACCACGGCCCGGCGCAGCTCGGGCATGGAGAGGCGGTACTGATCGTCCGTAGGCAGCTTGCGCAGCTGGGAGGGTTCGAAGCCCAGCAGGCGGGCGCCCCGCTCCACGGAGGAGTGGGTCTGGTCCGAACAGTAGAGGACCGCCTCCTTTATTCTATGGCCCAGCATCACCTGGCGAGCCACCGCCAAAGCCGTCAGGTTGGCCACGGAGCCGCCGCTAACAAAGAGGCCGGCGGTGGAAGAGGGCAGCCCGCACAACTGCCTCAGCCAGTCGATGGTAACCAACTCCACTTCCGAGGGCCCGGAAGACTCCAGCCAGGTCCCGGTAAACACATTGAAACCGGCGGCCACCATGTCGGCCATGGCGCTGACAAAGTTGCTGGGGCTGGGAACAAAGGCAAAAAAGCGGGGATGGTCGGAATGGATCATATTGCCCAGTATATCTTCCTGCAACTGGTCCAGGAGCCGGTCCATGGGGACCCCCTTCTCCGGGACCGCTTCCCGCAGGCATTTTTCCAGGGCCGCCCGGTCCTTTTTCCTGGCTACCGGCTTCTGGGACAGCCGGTCAAAATGGTCCACCACCAGGTCCACCAGGCGATAACCCAGCTCCTGCATCTCTTCCCGGGTCAGTTGCAGCATCTTATCTTTCAATTCACTCACCTCAAGTCCCCCCCACCGCAAAAAATCGAAAGCGCCCATCAAGCGGCTGCCGCCAGGAGGGCTCCCTCATTTTACCTGCTTTAATGAAGCCATAAGCAATTATACAACAGAAATCAGGAAAGTAAAATTATTTTTTTACCCCTTTTTCATCTCGATTCGCTCTTTTTCCTTTTAGGCTTTACGGGAGGCGGCAAATCGTGTTTAATAGGGAAAGAGAAAGATGTGAAGGGAGCCTGCATATGCGCTATCGGAGTACCAGGAACGAGTCGGAACCGGTCTCACCGGCGGAGGCCATAGTCATGGGCATCGCCCCCGGGGGCGGGCTGTTTGTCCCCGCCGAGCCCCTGATCCCTTTTAGCCCGGAGCAGCAGGAGCGGCTCCGGGAGGGTTCCTACCAGGAGCGGGCCGCCCTGGTTCTGGAACCCTTCCTCAGCGACTTTAGCCGGGAAGAGATCGACGACTGCCTGCGGCAGGCATACCGCCGGGACCGCTTCGACCACCCGGCTATCGCCCCCCTACGCCGGGTCTCCCCCGACCTCTGGTTCCTGGAGCTGTGGCACGGCCCCACCGCCGCCTTTAAAGATATGGCCCTGCAGTTGCTGCCGCACCTCCTGAGCAGGGCCGCCCGGAAATGCGGAGAGGATTTGGAGATAGTAATCCTGACGGCGACCTCGGGGGATACGGGCAAAGCGGCTCTGGAGGGGTTCAAGGATGTTCCCGGCACCCGGATCATTGTCTTCTACCCGGCGAAAGGGGTCAGCGAGATCCAGAAGCGGCAGATGATTACCCAGGAAGGCGACAACGTTCACGTCATCGCCGTCCAGGGCAACTTCGACGACGCCCAGAGCGGGGTTAAGGCCATCTTCAACGACGGCACCTTAAAGATAACCCTGGCCGGGCTGGGATACACCCTCTCCTCGGCCAACTCCATCAACTGGGGACGCTTAGCCCCCCAGATCGTCTACTACCATTCCGCCTACCAGGAACTCCGGGCCCAAGGTGCCCTGGAAGAGGGAGAAAAGCTGAACTTCGTGGTGCCCACGGGCAACTTCGGCAACATCCTGGCCGGCTACTACGCCTACCGCCAGGGGCTGCCCCTGGGCCGGCTGATCTGCGCCTCCAACCGGAACCACGTGCTCACCGACTTTTTCAAAACCGGTGTTTACGACCGGAGAAGGCCTTTTTACCGGACCAGTTCTCCCTCCATGGATATCCTGATCTCCAGCAACCTGGAGCGGCTCCTCTTCGAGCTCTCCGGCCGGCAGCCCAAAAAGGTGCAGCGCTGGATGGAGCAGCTGGCCCGGGAGGGGCGCTATCGGATCGATCTTAAAACCGCCGCGGCCATACGCAAGCTGTTCTGGGGCGGCTTCGCCGACGAGGAGAAGACGGCGGCGGCCATCCGCGACACCTACCGGGATTACGGCTACCTGGTGGACCCCCACACCGCCGTGGGGAAGGCGGTCCTGGACCAGTACCGGGAGGCTACAGGAGACTGCCGCAAGGCGGTAATCCTCTCCACCGCCAGCCCCTTTAAATTCAACGGGAGCGTCTGCCGGGCCCTCTTCGGCGCCGACGCCGTGAGGGGCAAGTCGGAATTTGAACTGCTGGAATTCCTGTCCCGGGAGACGGGACTCCCCATACCGGAGGGGCTGAACCAGCTGGATAAAAAACCGGTCCGGCACCGGTTGACGGCCGCCGACGGGGAGATGATGAAAAAGATGCTCCTCATGCTGCTGTCGTTCCGCCCCTAAGCAAGTCCGTCAATCAGGAATAGAACCGGCGAAGCAAGCCGGAAAGGCTGTTTGGATTTAGGCAACAGCGGGGCAAGAAAGCCCTCTCCAGCAGCAGGGATGATGCTGCCTGGAACCGCCTGGAAAGGAGGCGCCGTGCCTTTAAGCAAGAGCGCTGCCGTCCAGCAAGGCCGCCGGGCGCCCCTTAACCGCGGCGGGCTTTTTTGCGCTTAATCCGCCGGGGCTGCAGCAGCTTGGTTTCCACCTGAGCGGGGGTAAAAGGCCCCCCGTGAGCGGGCAGTATAAGCTTGGGTTTGAGCTTGAGCACCAGCCGGATGCTCCGCTCCAGCTGCTTGACATCCGAGGCAAACAGGGGGTAGAAAGGCCGGCGGCGGCGGAAAAGCATGCCCCCCATCAACAGGTCCCCCACGATGGCTTCGCCGGTCTGCAAGAACACCGTCACCGACCCGGGAGTATGACCGGGGGTGGCCACCACCTTCCCCTTGATGCCGAAAGGCTTAAGGTCCAGCTCCTTGTTGATCACCAGGTCCGGCTTGATTTCCGAGCTTCCTTTTTTTCTCTTTTTGCCGATGAAAGCCTTCACCAGGCGCCCCAGGGGGCGCACCGGGTTAAGGTGCAGTTCTTCCTCCTGCTCCAGGGCAGGTGCTTCGTCTTTATGAACGGCCAGCTTGGCCCCGCCGGCCTTGAGTATATCTTCCAGCGCTCCGGAATGATCGAGATGAGCATGAGTCAGGACTACCAGGGAAATCTGTTCCGGGCTTATCCCTTCCTGGGACAACTTCTTCAAAAGCTTTTTCCCGCTCCCGGGCGGGCCGGAATCCACCAGGATGTGTCCGTTTTTCCCCCGGATTAAATAAGCGGTTGACCTGCCCAGGGAGATGGGAAGCACCGCCGGATTCTTAATATTCACCGCCATACCTCCAAAACTATGGGATTATATTAGCCGGCTTAATACCGGCAGTATTTACTAATTCAACCCCGCTGGAGTTTTACCTGCTTAAATTGGCCGCCTCCCGAGAGAAGCCCGGGCAAAAACCTTATGGCGGCACAATATGGGCATCCTTGCCGCCGGGATTATAGGCCGCCTCCCAAGGAAAAACGGCCTTAAACATTAAAGCGGATATGGATGATATCCCCGTCCTGGACGATATAATCCTTCCCCTCCAGGCGCATCAGGCCCGCTTCCTTCACCTTCAAGGGGGTTCCCAGGCGCTCCAGGTCATGGAAGGGGAAAACCTCGGCCCGGATAAAGCCGCGCTCCATATCCGAATGGATCTTGCCCGCCGCCTTGCGAACGGGGGTGCCCTGGGAGACGGTCCAGGCCCTGACCTCGTCCTCCCCGACGGTAAAGAAAGAGATCAGGCCCAGGCATTGATAAGCTTTCCGGGCCAGGCGGTCGATCCCCCGTTCTGTCAAGCCGTAGTCGGCCATAAAGGCGGCCTGTTCCTCCGGGGGTAGCAGGCTAATCTCCCTCTCGATCCGGGCGCAGATTTCCAAAAGGGGGATCTGCTGCTCCCGGGCATAGGCGATGGCCCGGTCCCGGCCCGGGTACTCCTCTCCCCCCAAAAACTCTTCGCCCACATTCAGGACCGCGAGCCAGGGCTTGTCGCTCAAAAAACTCTGTCCGGCCAGGAGGGCCGCCTCCTCATCCGAGAAGCCCAGGCTGCCAGGGGATTTTTCCTCTTCCAGCCCCTCCAGGATCCGTTCCAGGAGGGCAATCTGCCGGGCTGTCTCCCCCTTAATCTTGCGGGCCTCCCGGAGGCGGGTCAACCGCTTCTCCACGAAATCCATATCCGCCAGCAGCAGCTCGTTGCGAAATTCCACCAGGTCCCGGTACGGATCCGGCTCCCCCAGGGCGGCTTCCACTTCCTCCTCCCGGAAGGCCCGCACTACCTGCACCAGCAGATCGGAGCTGCGCACCTCCTCCAGCATGCGGGCGGCAAAGGCGGCGGAAGCCTCGGCGGAGACGCCGGGAATATCTTTGAATTGAATCTGGGCGGGCACCGACCGGCGGGGCTTGTACAGATCCGCCAGAAAGTCCAATCTTTTGTCGGGGACAACGGCGCTGCCCAGGTGCACCTCGGCAGCGCCGGGCATATCTTCATGCCCGGAGCCGGTAAGGAGATTAAAGAGGGTAGTCTTGCCCGATTGTGGGAAGCCAACCAGACCGATCTTCATCCATCAACACCTGTCCAAGGGATTACTCCTGCTTTGAAGATCTTAACATATTTTGTGTCTAAGCTGAAGGTGCATTTGCCGGACACCCGCTAATCCAGGAGGGCCTCCCCCGAAGACGTCCCCAGCCGGGTCACCAGGGCGGAACCCACGGCAAACACAAAAAGGGCGATCCCCAGGAGCGTCCCCAGCACCGGAAGAAGGCCCACTAAGCCCACTACCAAGACCCCTGCGGCGATGTGAGCCAGCGGCGGCCAGTGGAGCCCCATGGCCCGGGCCAGTCTCTCCCCCAGCCAGAGGGCGATGCCGGTAAAGCCCAGAAACCAGGCCGCAGCCAGGAGTAGGAGAGCGACGGGGATCAGGGGTATGCCGATGATGGTCAGCAACAGGATCAAAAGGACCGGCAAAATAAGGAGCGCCGCCAGGATCCCCGCCAGGGCGGCGGCACCCGTTTTGGTCTCCAGGGCCCGGGCTGCCGTCTCCACCTGCCGGGGGAAGAGAGCATAAACCAGGGCGGAGAGGGCAAAGAAGAATGCGATGCGCACAATGCGGTAAGCCGTGGCGCCCCTCCAGCCGGACCAGTAGAAGCCCATGCGGGGCAGAAAGCGGGGAAGATCCGCCAGCCCCTCCAGCAGGTTGGGCCCTACCGGCAGGTCCATGAATTTATCCAGGCCCCAGGGAAAATAGCCCTTCGACCGGAAAAGGGTGTCAATCTCTTCCTCGGAGAGTTCCTCCTCCACGCGGATGGAGCCCGCTTCCGCCCCTTCGCCCTGCCTGACCAGGCCGCGCTCGACAGCCACTTCTCCCTCCACCCGGGCGCCCTTTTTTAATTCCACTATTCCCCGGGTCACGTTGACATCTCCGCCCACGGTGCCGGCGATGATCACCCGCTTGCCTTCGCTGAAGACGCTGCCCTCCACGGTCCCGTTTATGATTACCTCACCCAGGGAAGAGTTGACATCTCCGCCCACGGTGCCGTCTATCCTGATGGAACCCAGATCTCCCCGGACATCGCCCGTCACCAGGCCCTCTACCCGGATCTCCCCCATGTCGGCCCGCAGATCGCCCCTGACGGTGCCGGAAATCTCCGCCCTGCCCATCCGGACCCGGGCATCTCCGTTCACCTCTCCCCGCACCGTCAACTGGCCCATGGAGCTGGTGACGCTGCCGTTAACCACGCCGTCAACGACGATCTCCCCCGCCGGCACCCGGACATCGCCGTTCACCGTTGTCCCCCGGGGGATCTCCAGGTACCCGGCTCCCTTGTAGATGCCGCGCCAGCTCACCTCTTCCCGGGCGTCGACAGGAAGAGCCGCCAGCACCAGGAGGAGCAGGAACCAGATCATCCTCTTTCCCATGCCTTTACCTCTCCCCTCGCTTTTGATCCCCTAGGCTATCCTTATTGTTTCCCCAAAGATGTCCATAACCCTTTTGGGCCGAGCACAAAAATTGGTTTCGGTCCGCGCCCGGCATAGAAAATAATATTAACGGCCGCCCAAAAGTATACGCCCCGAAAAAAAGAGGATCTCTTTTTATAAGAGATCCTGTCAAGTTTCATCATAAGCTGGGGGAAAGCCCAGGGCAAGCGGGTTTTCCCTAAAAGGGGTTTAGAGATCGATCTCCTTCTTTTCCCCCTCCTCTTCCATCTCTTCCACTTCCACCGCCGTCAGGGAAGCGGGGCACGGGACGCAGAGGACGTCACAGGGGAAGAGCTGGTTGGGATCGGGAATCTGCGGGTTGGCATTAATCAGCTCCTGCAGGGAAACCCCGAACCGCTGCGCTATGGTAAACATGCTGTCGCCGGGAGCCACGGTGTACTGGCCTTGGAAGCCCGGCGGGCAGCCGGCGGGAACCCGGCCCGGCTGCGGGCAGGGGACGCAGAGCACGTCGCACGGGAAAAGTTCGTCCGGATTGGTGATCTGCGGGTTGGCGTTAATCAGCGCCTGCAAAGAAACCCCAAACCGCTGCGCTATAGCAGACATGGTATCTCCCGCCTCCACGGTATAGCGGCCCTGGAAGCCCTGGGGACAGCTGGTAGGAACCCGGCCTTCCAGGAGCGGCTCTCGGAAGCAGGGAGAAACCTTCACCGGTACGCAGGGGACGCAGAGCACGTCGCAGGGGTTGAGCTTTTTCGGATCATGAATGTGCGGGTTGGCCTTGATCAAGTCCTGCACGCTTACCCCGAAAAGCTGGGCAATGCTGAAAATGCTGTCGCCGGGACGCACCGTATACTGGGCCTCAAAACCCTTGGGGCAGTCCTTGGGGTCCCGGCCCCGCTGCGGGCAGGGAACGCAAAGGACGTCGCACGGCTGGAGCTTTTTCGGATCATGAATGTGCGGGTTGGCCTTAATCAGCGCCTGCGGGGAGACCCCGCACTGCTGGGCGATGCTGAAGATGCTGTCACCGGCCTGCACCGTGTAGCGCCCCCCGAAACCCTTGGGGCAGTCTTTAGGGACCCGACCGCCTTCTTCAGGCACCGGAAAGCAGGGGGATACCCTCACCGGCACGCAGGGAACGCAGAGCACGTCGCAGGGGTTGATCTGATTCGGGTCCGTAATGTGCGGGTTGGCGTTGATCAGCGCCTGCAAGCTCACCCCGAAAAGCTGGGCGATGCTGAACATGCTGTCGCCGGGACGCACCGTATACTGGGCCTGGAAGCCCGGCGGGCAACTGGTGGGCACCCGGCCCGGCTGCGGGCAGGGGACGCAGAGCACATCGCAGGGGAAGAGCTGGTTCGGGTCGGTAATGTGCGGGTTGGCGTTGATCAGCGCCTGCAGAGAGACCCCGCACTGCTGAGCGATGCTGAACATGCTGTCGCCCGACTGCACCGTGTAACGGCCGCCAAAGCCCGGCGGACAGCTGGCGGGAACCCGGCCGGCCGGCGGTCCCCCGGGAACGCAGAGGACATCCCCAGGGAAGAGGACGTTGGGATCGGGTATCTGCGGGTTGGCATTGATCAGCGCCTGCAGGGAAACTCCGAACCGCTGCGCAATAAAGAACATCGTATCGCCGGGCTGAACCGTGTAGCGCCCTTGAAAACCAGGCGGGCAGCTGGCGGGAACCCGGCCGCCAGGCGGAGCCCCAGCCCCGGGAACACAGAGCACGTCGCCCGGGAAGAGAACGCTGGGATCGGGTATCTGCGGGTTGGCATTGATCAGCGCCTGCAGGGAGACCCCGAACCGCTGCGCAATAAAGAACATCGTATCGCCGGACTGAACCGTGTAGCGCCCTTGAAAGCCCGGCGGGCAGCTGGCGGGAACCCGGCCGATCCCCCTGGCCGCGAACTGGCCGGAGTCGGCTTGCAGCGACCGCTGTTTATAACCGCCACAGGAACCGAAAGCCCTGGGATTTTTCCCGGTTTTACCTCTTCTATACAACAGTATTCACTCCTTTCCTTACCGGCATCAATGCACTAAGCTGGAAAAATAATTTTTTCTCCGGCTTCACTACATTATATGCAGGGATAAAGTAACGGTTAATGAACCTGGGATATAAAAAAAACCGGGGTCCGGTCATTATCGGTACGGCAAATTTGGCCGGTCACGGGCGCCCGGCCGCCACCCGGCCCGGGAACGTTTTCACCGCCCGGCCTTGCCGGACGGTTGACGAAGCCGGGGCATAAAAAAAGCCACCGTCAGAGGTGGCGTCAAGTCCAATCTTCGCCTGTTCAAGCAAGGTGCTGCCGCAAGAAATCTCCCTGCAGGCGGGAAACATAATCGAAGACGTCGCCGGTATAGACATCGAAATGCCCCACGGGAAGAGAAACGTACTTGACCTTCTTGATCTTGCGGGCGGTTCGCTCCACCGCCTCCACCGGGATAAGAGAGTCGTTCTCTGCTGCGACGATGAGGACGGGGCAATTAATCCTGGCCGCTGCCGCCCCGGGGCGGTAAAAGGGTATGCGCCAGAGGATCCGGGCCGGGCAGCGGTTTTCCCAGCCGGCACCCTCCGCGGGGAGAAGGGAGAGGTAGCCCGGCTTCGATTCTGGGGTATTCATGACGGCAAAGGTATCGGGATCCGCCACTACCGGCACGCAGTAGGGCCGGCGAAAAGTGGCCGCTCTAAGCAGATCCCGCAGCCCGTGCCAAAATCCTTGAAGGACATATTTCAGGCCGGCTTTCCTGGCCACGGCGAGGCCGTCCACAAAGGGAACCTGGGCCACCAGCGCGGAAATTCCCGGCGTTTTCGCCGCCACGGCCAGGACATGCCCCCCGCTGAAGGAGGTTCCCCAGAGAGCTATTTTTTCCGTGTTGAGTCCGGCCAGGCGGCGCACGTGCGCCAGGGCCGCCTTCCAATCCTGGACCTGGCGCCCGGGATTAACCAGGTTGCGCGGTTCGCCCCCGCTGGCGCCGAAATTCCGGTAGTCAAACATGTATACGGCCAGTCCCTGGCCGGTAAAGCGCTCGGCAAAAGCCGGCAGGCCAAAATCGCACTGGGCGGCAAAACCGTGGGCCATGATTACCACCGGGGGCTTGTGGACCCCTTCGGGCAGGTAAAGCCTCCCGGCGCAGCGGGTCCCTTCGCTAAAAAAATCCGAATCCACCCTGATCATGTAATTAAATACCTCCTGCCGGTGCCCTCCCTTTAAATTTTAGCCTCCTGGAAAAAGGCACCGGGCTGCTAGCGGACCAGGACGGCCAGGAATTTAAGACCCGTCCAGCAAAAATAGGCGGCCAAAGCCAAAAGAAAGAAACCCAAAACTAGGATAATCCCATTGTAGATCCGGTCGCTGAAAAAATTTTTCCCCGTTACCAGGGCCAGGGCCACCAGGGAAAACCAGACCAGATCCGAGAGGATGTGCCCGCCGAAAAAAGCCAGGATGCCGCCGGCCCCGTGAGGCTGAGAAAGGGCCACGTAGCCTGCTCCCACGGTGACCCACCAGATAAACCAGTACGGGTTGGAGACAGTGGTCAAGGCGCCGGCCCACACGGGATTCCGGCTGCGCTCCGCTCCCTCCCCTTCTCCCCTCAGGGAAAGAGTCCCCTTCCAGCCCCCCTTCACCATGCCGTAGCCCATCCAGGCCAGGAAGGCTCCTCCCACCAGGCCGATAACACCGGCCACCACGCCCTCTCCTTCAAGAAAACGGCCGGCTCCGGCAACCAGCAGTCCCAGCATTATCGCCTCCATGATTCCATGGCCCAGGGTAACCAGGGGGCCGGCCCGGAAGCCTCTTTTCAGGGCCTGCTCAATAATGACGGCAGTAACCGGCCCGGGCATCATTGACCCGGAGAGGCCCACGACAAAGGCCGTGGAAAAAATAACCGCTACCTTCATCTCCCAATCCACCTCGATTAATTCCGTACCGGAAAAGGCCGCTATGGTACAGATAACTACTATAATTCTATCTTGGCCACCCGGTTCCTTTAAGCAAATTCAATTTTAGCCGGTTCAATTATAAAGCCATTATCTGTGCTGCTCCCCGGGCTGGAAAAGGACCATTGGGATACCTATTGCTACTATATTATGCGGGAAAGAAATATCCTCCCACCGGAAACAGGCCAAATTCTTTACTAAGGGGAATAGGGATGGACAGGGGCACGAAGGAAACAGCAGTGCTGCCGCCCGGCGTCAAAAGTACTCCTGAGCAATGAACAGGGGCACGGGGGGGAACAGCCGCGGGGCGGCAGAAAAATGCTGCCTTAAAAATACTCCGGCAGCCTGCGGGATCTCTTGATTTTTTTTGAAGAAAACTTGGCCAAAATACTCAGGCGCCGGCAGGCGCGGCCGTCAGTGCTGGTACCGGGATGCGCTGTCGGGCCTGCGGGGCTTGTTCCATACATCGGCCATGGAGACGAATTCATCGTTCCGCCGGCTGTAATCGCCGCTTTCAATAATTTCGAGAAATACCTTTAATATATCCGGATCGTACTTGGTGCCGGAGACCTTCTTGAGCTCCTCCACCGCTTTTTCCACGGACATCGCCGGCCGGTAATGGCGCTCGCTGGTCATGGCGTCAAAAGCATCCACCACGGCCAGGATGCGGCATTCAATGGGGATATCGTTGCCGGCAATGCCCAGGGGATAGCCGGTGCCGTCCCAGTTCTCGTGATGGCGCAGGATAAGATCGGCAATGGGAGCCAGGTCCTGGGAGGCCAGGGCAATCCTGTACCCCTTCTCCGGGTGCTGGCGCATGATCTCCCATTCCTCCTCGGTGAGCTCTCCTTTTTTGTAAAGAATGCGGTCCGGGATCCCCACCTTGCCCAGGTCGTGAACCTGGGCTAAAAGGAGGAGATCGCTCATCTTCCGGGAGGAGAGCCCCAGCTTCTCCCCCATTTTCTGGCAGAGTTCCTGGAGCCTGACCGTATGCCCCTGGTTGATAAAATCCCGCTCCGCCAAGGCGGTAAGCAGGGAGTTGACAATCTGGCCGCGGACGCTGGCGCCCCGGTATAATTTATCCCGGTACATAAGGTCGTCCGCCCTGATAAAGGTCTCCTCCAGGGTTTCCCGGCCCGTGGTGGTGGCCACCCCAAAAGAAACGCTTAGGGGAAGGTCGGTGTGGACCCGGTTATAATTCTCTATGGCGGCCTGCATTCTCCGGATAATGGCGTCCCCGGCCTCTTCGCTGGTGCGGGGCAGGATAATGGCAAATTCGTCGCCGCCAACCCGGGCCAGGACGTCCTCCTTGCGCAGATTTCTTTTCAGCAAATCGGCGCAGGCCTGGAGCAGTTGATCGCCGCGGCTGTGACCCATGGTGTCGTTGATGATCTTCAAGCCGTCCAGGTCGGCGGAGATGATAGTAATGGGGTACTCCCTGCTGCCCTCCAGGCGCCTCATCTCTTCCTCAAAAAAGTTCCGGTTGTAAAGGGCGGTCAACTGATCGTGGAAGCTTAGAAAGCGCAGTTGTTTTTCAAAACTGATTCGCTCCGTGATATCCCTGGCCACCCCCCGGAAGCCGATGCTCCGCCCCTCTTTGTCCTTAAGGAGCGAAATGGAAAGCTCGACGTAAAAGGAGGTGCCGTTTTTGCGCCGCCCCATCATGGTAAACCGGCCCTCGGGCTTTCCCGTTAGATAAACCTGGTGGAAGGTATGGTAAACCTTCTCCGGCTCGTCGAATATCTGCCGGTAGTTCATCCCCAGCAGCTCCTCGCTGCTGTACCCTACCATCCGGCAGGTAGCCTCGTTGAAGAAGGTAAGATTGCCTTTCAAATCCACCTCGTAGTAGCCTTCCTCGATGGAGGCCAAGATCTCCCGGTACCTTTCTTCGGACTCCTTCAACTTCTCTTCCGCCGTGAGGCGATCGGTAACGTCCCGGCAACTGATTATGCTTCCGGAGATGGCCCCTTCCGGGTTCCGGAAAGGGCTGCTTACCGCTTCCAGCCAGACATGCCTGCCGTCAGCATGCCGGCAGCGGAAAATCTGGAGATCGTTCTCCCCGGCCTTCAACTTCTTTAGAAACCTTTTCTCGATCCGGGAACGTTCTTTAGAGGGGACGTAATCAAATAGGCTCCCCCCCAGCAGCTGCCCCGGATCGTAACCCAGAACCCCCTTCTGGGATGGGCTGACATAGAGGATCTTCCCCCTGATATCCGTCTGCAACACCATGTCCAGCATGCTTTCCGCAATCTGCCTGAGCTGAGCTTCGCTTTCCTGCTGCTTCTTCTGGGCCTCCAGCAGCTGCTGGCGATTGCGGCCCATCATGGTCAGCACTTCGGCAAAGCGGGCCAGGAAAGATATAATCGACTTCACCTTTTTCTCTTCCAGCACCGGAACCTTGGACAAGGCTTTTAAATACGCCTCTTCGTCAAAACCGTATTTCCGGGCCTGGGCCCGGAAAAAATCCTCGTCGGGTTCTTCGCTGAAGAACTGGCCGATGAAAACCGAGGCCACGTGCTCCCCGTTCACGATTACCGGAGCAGCCATATCCATAAGCCCGTTGAGGCACTTATGGCAGACCTGTTCCAGGCCCGAGCCCAGCCGGGCGGCTATCGCGACATCGCTGTCCAGGCAGCGCTTAAGAGTGCGGGGATGAACACGATGAAAATCGGTGCAGATCTCCTGCCACCCTGCCTTGAGCAGGACCTCCCCCTGGATATCAATCAGGGCCAGGGCTACTCCCGTTACCTGGTGAAAGTATTCCATCAACTCTTCTATGACCGAAAACTCAATTAAATCGGCAAATAAATATTTCATGGCCTTCCTCCTCAAAACCGACAGCCGCCACGGGGCAACAGGCGGGAATAGGTGAGTGTTGCTCTACCGCGGAGAAAACCGGTCCATGCCAGGAGTAATGTGAATCAAGAAAGAATTGGCTATATAAAATAAAAAATCCTGTTATAATATAAATCTTTTTGTCACAAATTGGAGCAAGTTTGTCCGGTTTACAATTTTGGTTTACATAAGAAGTGATACCATTATATTCCCCGCTGCTTCCAGGGGCAAGCGCAAGAAGCGGAAGCCGGCCCCAAAAAGGAAGACGGCCGGGAAGATGGCCGTCTTCCAAAGATTAAATCTATAAGCGGCAAAGCAATTTTTTATTACTATTTTTCTATCCCCGCCCAGCGGTTAAACTTGCTCACCACTTCCTGAAATTCCCGGGGGAGCAAGGAGATTACCTTTTCGGCGATCCAGTCCGGTACTTGGCCGTAGTAGGCCTGGGCTATGCCCCCCACAATGCAGGCTATGGTGTCGCTGTCCCCGCCCAGGGATACCGCCTTCCGGATAGCATCCTCAAAGTCCTCCGATTCCAGAAAGGCGGTGAAGGCCGGCGGGAGAGTTCCGGCGCAGCTCACGTCAAACCGGTAGTGCGGCCGTATCTCTTCCAGGGTCCGCTCCAAGTTGTACCCGAAGGTCCGGGTCAGATATTTCTTGATCTCTTCCTTGCTCTCCCCCCGGCGGGCCAAGAAAATGGCGGCAGCGGTGGCCTGGGCGCCCTTGATCCCTTCCGGGTGGTTATGGGTTGGCAGGGCGCTGCGCCGCGCCTCGAAGAGGACCTCCTCCAGGCTTGAAAAAGCAAAGCCCACCGGGCTTACCCGCATGGCCGAACCGTTGCCCCAGCTGTTGTAGGGCTCGGCGGAAGGGGAGTGCAGCCAGTTCAAAAAGCGTCCCCCGTAGCCGGCTCCCGGGTACTGGAGGCCGTATTCTTTTAAATAGGCGGCATAATCTCCCCGGTGCATGATGCAATCGGCCACAGCTATGGTCAGGACCGTATCGTCGGTAAAGGTGGAGCCGGGGCTAAACAGCTCAAATTGGGTAGTTTTAATATTGTTAAATTCGTATACGGAGCCGATTACATCGCCGGCTATGGCCCCCAGCACGCCTTGTCCGCCCCTCTCCATATAAAACTGCGGCCGCTCCCCGGCATGCAGCGCCCCTTTCCTTCCTCAATGACCAGCCAAAGTCACCGTCCCTCCGGCTCATTTCCCACCAGCCGGTACAGCCCTTCCACTACCAGGAACCAGGCCAGGGCAATCTCCAGGTAAAGGCAAAACAGGCCCAGGCTCCGGAAAAAAGGCGAGCCGCCGGACTTGCTGTAGAGCAGCAGCAGGAAGCCCAGGAGGACGGCCACGAATTGGATCCGGGCAAAGGCGGTGGGCCGAAAATTGGCCGCCCCCATGGCAATGGTCAGCGCCCGGTCCTTTCCCTGGCGGCCGGCGATGCGGGAAGCCCGGATCCGGTCCAGGACCGTAAGCACCGCCTGGGGTGCCACCAGGTTGGCAATCAGGCCCAGGGAGAGCAGCCCGTTTACCAGGGCCAGGATCCCGGCCCAGGCTCCCAGCGCCCAGTCAATTCCGTGATCCAGGTAGGCCCCGATCCTGCTCTGCAGGTTTCTGGCCCGGGCAATAGGGCCGTCCAGGGCATCCGTTAGCGCCGCCGCCACCAGTATCCAGACCTGGTGCATCAGGGGTCGCCTATAAAAGAATAGAAGAATAGCCACACTTAACAGGACCAGGCGGAGGATACTGATATGGTTGGGATGGACCCAGGAAGGCATTATCTGGTTTAGCCAGGAGCCCAGGGCACGGTCGCGATAATCCTCTTCCAGGTCCGTTACCCGCTCTACAAATTTCATCTCCTTCAACCCTCCCTTCTTTTCACGGATGAGGCTTAAAATATTATTCCCGCCGCGAGCCCGCTATTCCACCAACATAATATTCCACCACCCGACGCTAGGGTGACCGTTGCCAAGGTAAAAATTGGATACTTGTCGCTTTTTGCTGTTAAAGACAGATATATTCGACAATATTATAACATATTTTACATTGTTTGTTCTGCCCAATGACGGACCTTCTATCTTTGTTCTGCGATATTATCACCCTCCCTAATGACGGATCTCCCAAAAAAAAGGCCCTGATTTATTCTTCCAGGGCCTTGACAATATCCGTTAAAACCTGGCCGCACTTTTCTCGGATCACCACCTCGGCTCGGTAGTCGTAATTGGTCTCCTGGGCGTTGATGATCACCAGCTTGCGGGCAAAGCGGACCAGATCGGCCACCGGGTAAACCACCAGGCTGCTGCCGATAACCATCATCAGGTCGCAGCCCTTCCGAAGCACCTCTTCCGCTTCGAAAAAAGCAGGCGACATGGTGTCTCCGAACAGGACCACGTCGGGTCGCAGTATGCCGGAGCAGCGGGGACAGGGAGGAGGAATCTGCCCGCCGGCTACCTTCTCCACCAGCACTTCAAAGGAGAACCGCTGGCAGCAGCCCTGGCAGTGGCAGGTCCGCAGGTGCCCGTGCACCTCCCAGACCCGCCGGGAACCGGCTTTCCAGTGGAGGCTGTCGATGTTCTGGGTGATGATCCCTTTCAAGTAGCCGTGGTCTTCCATCTGCTTCAAGGCGTGGTGCGCCCGATTTGGCTCGGCCTGGATCATTTCCGCAAAACGGGAGAAGCCCGCCTCGTAAAATAGCGCCGGGTTTTCATGCAGGACATGGACCGTAGAGGTGGCAAAGGGATCCACCTTCTCCCAAATCCCCGTTCCCGGGCTCCGGAAATCGGGAATGCCGCTTTCCGTGCTAATTCCCGCTCCTGTCAAGGCATAGAAGAGCGGGCTTTCCTTGATAAGTTTGGCCACCCTTTCAATGCTGCTTCGATAATTCATTTCCATTCCCATCCCTCTCCATTCCTTGGGCTAAGAATTTTTACCCAAACTATGAACAAAGCGATGCACAGCCTGGAAGTAGCGCTCGGTATCCCGGAAGATAATGTCATTGTGGTCGGCGCCGGGTATATCCACCAGCTCTTTCCGGGAAGAGCCGAGACAATGGTAAAGCTCCCGCCCCTGGCTGAAAGGAACCAGGCGGTCGCGAGTACCGTGAATCACCAGGGCGGGCAGCTTAATCTCCTTCACTTTGCGACAACTCTCCTGGTCAAAAGAGCGCAGGTCGGCCGGCAGGGGCAGCCCCAGGTGTTCCAGAAGCTTAACCACGCTGATAAAGCCGCTCTCCAGGATCAAGCCCCGCAGGCCTTCGGGGCGGTCGTGAGCCAGTTCCAGGGCGGAAACGCTGCCCAGGGAGCGCCCCATCACCACCAGGTCCCCGGGGAAGCCGCGCCCGGTTAGCTCCCGGCGGACGCCCCGGTAAAGGATCCGGGCGTCCTGCACCAGGCTGGTTAAGGTGGGGCGGCCGCCGCTGGTTCCGTAGCCGCGGTAGTCGGCGACCACCAGGCTCAGTCCATATTGCCGGTATAACTCGGAGATAGAGTTGTAATCGCTGACGATCTCCCCGTTGCCGTGAAAGTACAAGATCCAGGGGAGGTCGCCCCCACCGTCAAAAAAACGGCAGGAGATGGAGACTCCCTCCTCCACCGGGAAAGCCATATCAAAAGCGTAAGCAGGCGGCGGCAGGTAAAACTTGCGGGGATAGAAAATAAATTTGAGCAAAGGGGAACGGTCAATTAGCGCATAGCCGCTCAATAAATCACCTCATTCACCACAGCCGGTTTATTTGCCGGCGGCCCCTCTTCCCGTTCATCAAATCCTCCATAAGCCCGTTACCCCGGATCACCCGGGCAAACCGGGGTCTCAACTCCTAATGAACAAAGATTGGTCGTCCAGGATGCCAAGGCGCTGACCCGGCCCAGGGCCCTTCCGGAACGTCGAGGCGGATAAAGAAAAACGCGGGATTGCTTTCAGGCTGCCATGGAATTTGTTTTATGCCATTATAACATCCGGTGACAGATATTTCAATCAATTGTCCAAATTTAGCTTATTAAGCCTACTTGGAACAGTCTTACTTTTATGGAGGAAATAAGAAAAAAGTGAAGCAGTTAAAAAGCAGTTAATGAACGCCGGCTGGCCGGGCGGGTTCCTGGCTGTTGAATAAACAAGCTGGATGATCGCCTTGTTGAGAGGCCTTTTTGATGGAGGTTCGAAAGGAGTCGAAAGGGTAGATTAATCGGTTTTCCGGCATTCGGGGCAGAAATCTCCGCCGCCCCTTCTTCCCCTGGGGCGGTGGCAGCGGGGGCAAAACTCTTCGCTTAAGCAGATAGCGCCTCCCTGGATGCGCAGCGCCTTGCCTTCAACAATCGCCCGGGCCAACTTCCTGCGACCCGTTGCCAGGATGCGCTGCAGGGTGCTTTGCGCCACTCCCATCTTCTCCGCGCACTGGCTCTGCTCCAAGCCTTCCAGGTCCTTCAAGCGGATGGCTTCCAGTTCATCCACCGTCAAGATCACTTCTTCCAGCCGTCTCACAGGGATGCCGGCGGGCTTGAAATACGTCACGCGGGGCAGCGCCTGGACGCGTCTCGGCTTATGCGGCCTGGGCATTATCATCCCTCCTGTCCTTTATTGTATGCCTTTATGCAGTGGAAAAGCAAGAACTTTACACCTTTTTTACTCCTAGAGGACAATTTTAAGGCCCTTTCCGTCCCTGCCAAAAAATTACGGGTCCGCGGCCAATACGGACGGCGTTTTCCCGCAGGCTTGCCTCCCCGGCGCTCTCTCGGCAAGAGCCCCGTGGCCGCGGCCGCGCAGCAGCCCTTGCGGGCGCTCCCGACGCCCGCCGGCGCCGGGCCGATACCGTGCCGCCTGAGCTGGGTTCCATTATGGAATCCAGGAATTCGGCGCGCCCCGGTGAGGGCAATAAAAGGGGCTGTCTCAGGAGACAGCCCCTTTGCGCCAAATGCTGATTGCTTTTATCCCGTCAACCGGCAGCGACAATCAACGGCCGCTTCCTCCGCAGCAGGCGCGCTGCAGCAGTTCTACCAGTTCCAACACCTCTGCTCCTTCCACCTTAAGCCCCTCCCGGCAGAAGGGGCAATCGGTAACTATGGGCATGCCGGCGGGGAACTCCGCCAGGCGGCGCCGGGCTATGGCCTCGGAGCCGGCGGGAGAAGCCAGCTGGAACATTTGACCCCCGCCGCAGCAGCGGGTGGCCTTCCCTGCGGCGGCCGCTTCTTCCAGCTTCAAGCCGGGAATAGACGCCAGCAGCTCCCGCGGGACCTCCGTCCTCTCCTCATAGCGAGCCCAAACACAGGGGTCGTGGTAAGCAACCTTCTCCAACCCCTCCACTTTTGCCGGCTTAAGGCGTCCCTCCCGCACTAGCTCCAGCAAAAAGGCGGTGCCGTCCACTACCTCCAGGGGGAGTTCCTGCTCCCACTCGGGATAGCGGCGCTTAAAGGTGAGCCAACATTCGGGGCAGTTGGTGATCAGCTTGCGGGCCCCGCTGTCGGCAAAAAGTCGGACGTTCTCTTTCGCCAGCTGGCGGGCAAGCTCCGGATCTCCCCACAGGTCCGCCGGATAGCCGCAGCAATACTCCTCCACCATCTGGTAGGAGACCCCGGCCCGATCCAGCAAGGCCAGGATGGCCTCCAGGGAGGCGGGGTTGTTGGCCACCGTGGTGCAGCCGGCAAAAACCAGAACCTCCGCCCCCTTGCTCCCCCGGGCCTCTTCGCTTAGGGGCGCGCGGGAACCGTAGGGGCTGCCGTATTTTTTCAGGTTGCTCAGGTAAGGCTGCACGGAGTTCAAGGTGACTCCCTGGCGGGCCGCCTCCAGGCGAACCAGCCGCAGCTCTTCCGCCAGCTCCAGCCCCTCGAAGGGGCAGAGGGTTTCGCAGCCCTTGCAGCCCACGCAGGAGTAAACCGCCTCCACGAACTCTTCGCTCCAGGGCAGCTGCCCCTCCAGCATCATATGGGCAAAGCGGGCCTTGCCCGTCGGGGAGACCGCTTCCTTCCCCAGGGCCTGGTCAACAGGGCATTCGCAGCGGCACATGTTGGGACAAAGAGCGCAGTCCAAGAGTAGTTTGCGATCTATTTCTGCCATTTCTCGGCCACCTCCAAACTTAATTTGCCGGGGTTCATGATTCCCTTGGGATCCAAGGCCTGCTTAATGCGGCGCAATATCTTCAGGTTCTCTCCTTGCTCCTCTTCCATCCACAATCCCCGGTGCAAACCCAAGCCGTGATGGTGACCGATGGAAGCACCGGAAGCCAGGCATGCCTCCATGGCGGCGCTCCAAAAGCGCTTGTAATACTCCGTTTTGTCTCCGGGAGCAAAGCCGCATATGGTCATGTAGAGGCAGGCTCCCTCGGGGTAGACATGGGAGTAGTGGCCGGAGGCCAGGGCGGTTCCTTCAACGTTAAGCAGCGCTTCCCGCATGTTCTTGTATACCGTGAAGGCATTGTCCCAGTTGGCGGTCACCTCGATGGTATCCAGGACAGCGCCCTGCCGGATCATTTTGGAGGAGAGGCTTACGTTGTAGCGGCGCTCATCCCAGTGATCCACGGGGGCTTCCCCGCAGTCCAACCCCTTCTCCTCCAGAGCCAACTCCTGCGCCAGCTTTACTTCGGCGGAGACCAGGGTTGAATCGCCCTCGATGAGGAGCACCAGCATGCAGCGCCCCTCTGCCTCCCTGGTTTCCGGGAAATGGCCGGCTGTTTCGTCCAAATCGTAAAGCCGGACCACCGCCGGGCGGCCGCCGGCTTGCATGATTTTGCGAATCACCGTTAAGCCCTGTTCCAGGCTGTCAAAGGCATAGGAGAGCTTTGCCTTCTGCTCCGGGTAGGGCCAGATGCTCAAGGTGGCCTCGGTGATAACCCCCAGGGTCCCTTCCGAACCCAGGAAAAGAAGGTCTATCCGGGGACCGGTAGAAGTCCTGGGCTTTTTGGGCCCCCTGATAACGGTGCCGTCGGGAAGCACCGCCTCCAGGGCTACCACGATATCTTCAATCTTGCCGTAGCGGTTGGAAAGCTGGCCGGCAGCGCGACAGGCCAGCCACCCTCCCACGCTGGAGCAGCGCACCGACTGGGGAAAGTGCCCCCCGGTAAAGCCGTGCCGGTTGAGGTACTCCTCATAAAGGGCCCCGTTCAGCCCGGGTTCCACGGTAATCATGAGGTTCTCCCGATCCAGCTCCTTAACTCGCTTCATCAGCTTGGTATCCAGGACGATTCCCCCCCGCAAGGGGATGGCGCCCCCCAGAACCCCAGACCCCTTCCCGAAGGGAGTCACCGGAATGCCCCGTTCATTGGCCAGAGAGAGGACCGCCGCCACCTCGGCGGTACTCTTGGGCCAGACGATTACATCCGGCAGGGCGGGCACCTTCCCTTCCACAAACCAGACCCCCATAAGGGGCCAAAAGTCGCGGCAGGTGGCCAAGCGGTCCACCATCTTGGTGGAGACCCCCTCTTCGCCTACGATCTTGGCCAGATCGCGGGCCAGGGCGGCACTCTCCTCCGGAGACATGCTGCTTTCCTGAATAATTGCTTCAACGGATCCGGACAAGCTTCTTCCTCCTCCTTTTTGGTTGGATTGAAACAGCTACAGCCGTTGCGGTCGGGCTACCAGCCGGTAGCGGTCGCCACGAATAATAACATGATAGTACTCCATGGGCACTCCATTGCGGTCGAAAGCGGTTCGGTAACCGTGCAAAACCGGTGTCCGGGGGGGAGCCTTCAGCAGCCGGGACTCATAGCTGGTGATCACGCCCAGGACCAGGACATCTCTCGCTTCAAAGGGGTAGTCCCCTCTTTCCTTTAAAAGATTGTACAGGGAGCGGTTTTCCAGGTTTTCTTGAAGCAGCCAGTGGAAGCGGTCCGCAGGGTAATAGCTGTGCTCCAGGGAGGCGGGCTCATTGTTGAGGAAGCGCAGGTTTTTAATGTAGACCACCTGCTCCCCTTCCTCCAGCTTCAGCTCCGGAGCCACCCAGGCGGGCACCGGGACCAGCCGCTGCTCCAGGATCCGGTTGCCTACAGTCAGCCCTTCCCGGCTAAACATTTCGGTGAAGCTGAAGAGGGAATACTGGAAGGGGCTGATGCTGGTTTTGGCCCTGGCCACGATGGTGCCCCGCCCCCGCCGCCGCTCCAGCACCCCTTCGCTGACCAGCTGAGACAAGGCGTGCCGCAGGGTCATCCGGGAGATTCCCAGCTCCCGCGCCCAGACCTCCTCATTGGGCAGCATATCGCCTTCTTTGAGCGCTCCCCGGGCGATTTCCTGCCGCAGCTGCTCCTTGATTTGATGATAGATGGGAACAGCGCTCCCTTTTTGGATGTGCAGCTTCATGGCGCCTTCATCTCCATGGGTGTCATGTCTATATGTATAGACATATTTATTAATGCTTCAATTTCTATCTCCCGTCTGGATATTCCTGCCTGAAAATAAAAAAACCGGCCTGCCGCCGGCTTGCCCCCGCCCCCAAATACCCCCGGCTGCCCTTGGCTGCCCACGCTCCCGGATACCCCCGGCTGCCCCTGGCTGCCCTCGGCTGCCCTCGCAAAGCCTTTTATCCCTGCAAAAAGGGCTTGATAGCCGGCTATGGCGGGCCGCCGCTTCCCCGCAAAAGGGGGTCCATCCCGGCCCGGAGCTCCTTTCTCTGAAAAACTGTGGGAATTAATGGCTTCCTGGACAAGCCCCTGCGGGAAACCCCGGGGATTTTCTGGCCCTCTGTACCGGCGGAGGCTGCCACCGGCCGGGGTTTAACTGTCGGCCGGGCTATCCGATAACGGTAAAACTCCGGGAAACGGGGCTCCCGGCGGCATAATCGGTATCAAAGCAAGGAAATCAAAAACGGCAGCAGAGCACAAAAGCTTTCCGGCAGGCGCCATCAGCATAAATCTTGTTTCGGTTTAAGGGGAATTTTTTTAAATCGGTTCCGGGTGGATCCGGTGGCGAGAAATCCTGCGGCGGGCACCAATTTCGGGGCTAAAACCGGACCTCCTTTGGGCAATCAGCCCAAAAACAAAAAAAGCATGCTTCACGGCATGCGTCGAAGGATAAAAAGTACAGAAATGGCAAAGGAGGCTGCTGCGCTGCTTCCGCATAGCGAGCAGGTTGGCATAAAACATAACTTGCCTGGAAGTACAAAAACTTCGTCCCTCTCACCCATTCCTTCTCCGGTTGGGCAATCAAAGCTCACCGCCATTATGGCTCCCCACCGGATTAAGCACTAAGCATAAGAAATCGTCAAACAATCCGGGTCGCTAAAATCAAAATTGCTGTTGGAAAACACCCGCAAGCAGGCATTTACCACTTCAGCATCATACAGAGTTCCTTTACCCTTGGAGATCTCCGCCAGGGCGGCATCAACTCCCAGGGCCGGCCGATACGGGCGGTGAGAAGAGATGGCCTCCACCACATCAGCCACGGCCAGGATGCGGGCTTCCAGGAGTATCTCCTCGCTCATCAAGCCAATGGGATACCCGGAGCCGTCAAACTTTTCATGGTGCTGGCAAATAATCTTCTCAATGGCAAAAGGAAATTCAATGGACCTGAGAATATCGCTGCCGATTTGCGGGTGGCACTTGATCATATTAAACTCGATCTCGCTAATCTGCCCGGGCCGGGTCAATATTTCCGCAGGAACAGAAATTTTCCCGATGTCATGAATAGTGGACGCCAGGCGGACAACTTCCACCTGCTCCTCGCCCAAGCCCATTTCCCGGGCGATGGCCGCCGCCAGGCAGGCAACTCTTCTCTGGTGATCGGCCGTATAAGGGTCCCGGTATTCCATGAGACTGTTCAAGGCCCTGATCGTCCATTCCAGAGCTTTTTTAAATTTTATAACCGCTTCTTCCAGGCTGCTGCTTTCAGGTACGATGGCCTGTATTCTCTGGATGCCCTTTTCGACCCGGATCAGCCTTTTCCCGCTGCCGGATGTGCTGCTATCCGCGGAATCAAGCTCTTTCACAGCAGTAAGTTCCAGCCTGAACTTTTCTTCAAATAAATTTCCGCCCACTTTACCCAGGGAGTAAGGATAATGGTCAACCATCGTCCCGGGCAAATTAAACGATGCCTGCAGATATTCTATTTGCTTTATTTCATGCTGTTCCGTTTCTTCGTTTGGGTAAGTCCTTAATATCATCTCTCTCAGCCTCCTTTGCCTCTTTTTTGTAGCAACCCCCTCCGGTTTCCTATATCTACCGCTAATGTTATTCTCTGGTATTATTTCAAAACTTTCGAACTTTTGGTGAGATCAATAATATCATCCTATAATTACATTTTGATCACATTGCAATTACGAATTCATTGCAATAGCGCAAATTAACTAAATGAGTCATTAAATCAAGGATTATTTCATTTTAGGGCATGTTCAACGCTTTATTGTTTATTCAAAACTTTCTAATTATTGGCGCTCTTACTATAACACCCCATAATTACATCTCAGTCACAATATAGTTACAAATTAGTTATAGTCCTATAATCAACCAATATTACTAAAGAAAAACTCTTTTTTGGATTCCGGCATTATTCTTTTTAACTGATTAAATCGCCATAAAATTGTTCCCAAATGAGACAATTTTTCCTGTCGCAAGAAGTCGCTCCAGGTGCTTGGAGATCATGTTTCGCTCCAGCAAGGCGTAAAGGTCTGCCGGCTCGGGAAAACGGCGGTATATCAAAGCGGCCTCTACGATTTCCTCCAGGCTGCGCTCCCGCTGCAAAAAATTGAGCAGCTTCTCTTCCCGTTCAAATATGATCTGCCCGTACTCTTCCAAGCAGCGCCAAAGGGTTTCCCTGCCGAAAACCGGTTCCTTGTGGCCGGAGAGGGCCGTTTCAAATCCCTGCTCCTGAATCCTGGCAATGGAAGCCAGGAAGGAATCAATATCCGAATCCAGGCAGCCGTAGAAAGGACCGAAAGAAGAGAGGTCTATATCCCCTAGAAAAACCAGCCCCCGGTTTTCCACGGAAAAACAGCAGTGTCCCGCCGAGTGGCCGGGGGTATGGATCGCCTTTAGTTTGACCGTGCCCAGATCAAAGATGTGGCCGTCTTCAAATTCCAGGTCCACCGGGGAAGCCTTTAGATTAAAAAAATCCTTTAGAAAGCGGAGCAGCGGCTCCTCCGTCTCTGTCCCCGCGGCGCCGTAAAGCTCCACCAGCCGCTCCACGGAGCGTAGCGCCGGGGCATCCAGGCGATGTACCGCAACCCGGGCTTGGGGAAACAGGTGATTGGCCGCATAATGATCCTCGTGACCGTGGGATATAATCAACAGGTCCACCCGGTAATTGTCAGCGACTTCTGCCATTGCCTCCGGGCCCATCCCTGTATCCACCAGGGCGGTAAAGCGATCCTGGATGAGCATCCCGTTGGCGTAAGGATACCTCCCCCGGTTCATGCCTTGAACCAGGTATATATTTTCGTCAATCTCGACCAGGGGCATCTATTCTCCTCCCTTCAAGCAAGGACCCCGTTAGGCTGTAAATTTGGCACCGCAATTTTTTTAAACCCAGCGGGCAGAATAAAAGCCGGGGTGATAACCGTGACCCGCAGCACAGAAAGGCTCCTTTTCCGGGTCGAAGGCATGAGCTGCGAACAATGCCGGAAAAAGATTGAAATGGCCGTAAACGCCTTGCCGGGAGTTAAGGAAGCCCGCACCAGCCTGGACAAAAAAGAGGTGGAAGTCTTTTTTGATTCGGGCCGCCTGCGGCGTGAAGAGCTGGAAAAGGCCATCACCGGTGCCGGTTACAAAGTGCTGGACTAAGGCTGCTTCCAGCCCGCGATAGCCGGGCTTCCTGGCAAACTCCCCGTTTACGCGCCATTGCCGGCAATTCCTAAAGAATACTTTTCCGTCCCTTACTTAATTCTCCAGTGATTTCCCTTTTCCTTCCAGCAGGCCAAGCACGAACCAGGGGGACGGTCACCGTCCCTCGGGTTCACTTTTTTCCGGTGCCTTTGCCGAGAAACAGCAAAAATCACCCCCCGGGTGATTGCCATTCCGGTGCAAAAAAATTATTATACAATTTAGCAAAAAAAGAATACGGGCTTTTTGGGGCCCAGTTTAAAGGAGGAGTAAAATGAGATCCTTCTTGGTATTGTTGCTGGCCGTGGTCATGGCCTTGACCTTAACGGCATGCAGCGGGGACGAAGAAAACGGCGGCGCCGAACCCGGCAATTTGGAAGAGGAAACAGGTGATTCCGGCAAAGAGCCGGTGATTACCGAGGGGGAATGGTATTTCGTTGACGGTGAGTTTCATAAATTTACTGATCTAAGCTTTATCGCCTACTTTAAAGAATTCGAAATAACCCTTTATGATGATTTTTTTTCAGAAACCTGTTACCTTCATTCCAAGTACCTTGGGGATGACACAGTTCATGACACAAAGACCGGGCATTTTGCCATAACAGTGTCGAAAGAGGAAGATGGACAGAAGACGTTAGAAGGGTATGTGGAGCTGTGGTACACAGAAACAGGCGAGCTTATGCAAATGGCGATGCCGGGAGCGAAAGAGGGAGAGATGGTCATCGAAAACTACCCCTATACGATAAATGACAGGGCAGAGGATATTGTCGATGACTTCAATCTCGATATCTTCTTTATGTATCACGGTCTGTTTGACGAGGAACATGGAAAAGGGTATGACGCTTACTTTAACGACCCCGAGTTTTACGCCAATAAAGTTGCTGATGGTGCGTATGTGATCAATGAAATCAGTTCCCAAAAAAGAGATTTCGGCGCAGGAAAAGTAACAGTTATTCACTATGATTATGCCTTTACGGATTCGTCGTATAGTTTTATCAACGATATAGCGAAAATTGGGGATAAATATATGTTCGTCTATATCTATGATAAAATGGAAGACATAATCGAGTACACCGTAACGCGGGCTGTTCCCTTAAAATAACCGCAGCCGGTCCGCCGGCAGGCCGGCATATCTTTAAAATTGAACGGTGAGTCAAGGGGAAGGTGACCTTGGCTCACTTTTTTTACTTTAGGGTGAGCCAAGGGGACGGTGACTTTGACTCACAATTTAATAAGCTTCCGCTGAAAGTCCGGGCAGATAGGACATCTCTTGCAAGGTTGCTCTCGCACGAAATTCATGCCAGGCATCAGTCAGCGGCAAATACGGGGATGCCGGCTGCCACAGCGGTTTCAAACATCATAGGAATAAAAAAAGAGGTTTAAAGTGTAATTTTCAAAGTTGAATTCCGATGAGTCAAAGTTACCGTCCCTCCGTCTCGTCCCTCCGTCAAAGCCTGATTTCCGGTAAGTCAAAGCCTTTGCTTCTCCGTCTCAAAAGTCGTCGTCCCCGGCGAGTCAAAGCCTCCGTCCCTCCGTCTCACGATGAGATAAAGTCACGTCCCCCCGTCTCACGTCCTCCGACTCACTCGTCTCCCCGTCCCTTCGTCTGAGGAATTTATCCTTTTCCCTCCCGAGATTTTGTTTTTGTCTTGACCGGGTCTATGTGCTACAATTCTAAAATAAATGAATTTTTATTTTATTTTCATTGGGCGGGGGGATTCTATGTCCGGCGTTGAATTTACCGCGGCGGCGGTTCAGTTGGAGGCTCGCCTGGGAGATGTGAATTATAATTTGGCCAAAACCAATAATTTAATCGATGATGCTTTTCGCCGGGGAGCGGATTTAGTAATAGTTCCCGAGTTTTTTACCACGGGAATCGCTTTTCACCCCTCTCTTCTGAATGCCGCCCTACCCCTGGAGGGGAGAGCGCTGCAGCTGCTCTGCGACAAAGCCAGGCGTTACAACCGGCCGGTGGGCGGCTCTTTCATAGCCATCAAGCAGGACCGCGAACGCTACAACACTTTTGTCCTGGCTTTTCCCGACGGTAGTTATTATTCCCACGACAAGGACCTGCCCACCATGTGGGAAAATTGCTATTACCGGGGCGGCAGCGACCCCGGAATCCTTGAGACTCCCCTGGGCCCTTGGGGAGTAGCCTTGTGCTGGGAGCTTATCCGTACCCAAACGGCCCGAAGGCTTCGTTCCAAAATTGACTTGCTGGTAGGAGGTTCTTGCTGGTGGACCTTGCCGGAGAAGATCCCGCTGCCCCTGAAAAAAAAGTTGATCCGGATCAACCGGGAGCTAATGGAGGAAGCCCCGGCCCGCATGGCCCGCATCCTGGGCGTCCCCTTTGTCCATGCCGCCCATGCCGGAAGCTTCGAATGCCATACCCCCTGGCTTCCGGGTTTGACCTACCGTTCCTATTACTTGGGAGAAACTCAGATTGTCGACGGGCGGGGAAAGATCCTGGCCCGGCGAAAACAGTCTGAAGGAGAGGGCATAGTCACGGCCAAAATAAAACCGGGCCGGGTTGAACCTTCGGAAACAGCTCCTGAACGGTTCTGGATTCCCGACCTTCACCCCATGTTCAAGCTTTTCTGGAGCTACCAAAACCTGCATGGAAGAAGATACTACCGCAAAGTAACCCGCAAGCATACAATCCGATGAGCCAAAGTCGCCGCTCCTCCGGTTCACTATTTATTTTATGCCGGGGCAGGAATTGGCGGGGAAAAGTATAACCCCTTAGTTAGTATCATGGAAGGTGAAGAGGTTTCCGATGAACAGGACAAAGGTAACCATAAATAGCGGCCGCCTGCACCTGGAAGGGGTTCTCCTTACGCCCACCCCCTCCCCGGGGCCTCGGTCTCCCGTGGCGGGGGTAGTCCTCTGCCATCCCCACCCCCTGTACGGGGGCAGCATGGATAACAACGTCATCTACGCCGTGAGCAAGGCCCTGGTGGAAAAAGGGATGGCCGCCCTGCGCTTTAATTTTCGCGGCGTGGGGCGCAGCGAAGGCTCCCACGACCATGGCCGGGGTGAAGTGGAAGACGCCCGGGCCGCCCTGGCTTTCCTGGCCGGCCAGGAAGGCGTTGACGGTTTCAGGATGGGCCTGATGGGCTATTCCTTCGGCGGGACCGTGGCCCTGGCCGCTGCGCAAAAAGGGGAAGGGGTCAAAGCGGTGGCCGCCGTCTCTCCTCCGGAAATTCCCGCCACCTCCGTTTCCATTCCTCGCCTGATAGTATGCGGCACCCGGGACCCCCTGGCCCCCACAGATAGAATTCTGGCCGAAAACGAGAGGAGCGGCGGCGGGACCGTGGAGATCGTGAAAGGAGCCGACCATTTCTGGGGAGGCTACGAGGAAGAGATGGCCGGCCTGGTATCCGCTTTTTTCGCCCGGCACCTGCTTTAGCCGTTTATGGCCGGCCGCTTGGACAGGCTCATCTTATCCCGGCCGCATCTCCGGCCCAAGCAAGGAGGCGTACCATGGAACATGTACTGATCATGCCCTGTCTCGATATCAAGGACGGGCGAGTGGTAAAAGGAGTCCAATTCGTTGAACTGCAGGATGCCGGGGACCCGGTGGCTTGCGCCCGCGCCTACTGTGCCGCCGGGGCCGATGAGCTGGCTTTTCTGGATATAACAGCCACCATCCAGGGACGAAAAACGATGCTGCAGACGGTCCGCAGCGTGGCTGCCGTTACCACCGTCCCCTTTACCGTGGGCGGGGGCATCGGCAGCATCGCTGATGCCGAAGCGGTCCTGGCCGCGGGAGCCGACCGCATCTCCATGAGCAGCGCCGCTTTCCGCCGCCCCCAACTCATCGACGAGGCCGCCCGACGTTTCGGCAGCGAAAGGGTGGTGGTGGCGGTGGATGTTGACCGGAACCCAGAACTTCCCTCGGGCTACGAAGTCTACGTGGACGGCGGCAGCACCCCCACGGGGAAAGATGCCGTGGACTGGGCCAGGGAAGCCGCCGCCAGGGGAGCGGGGATTATTCTCCCCACCAGCAAAGCCTGCGACGGGACCAGAGCCGGCTACGACCTGCCCCTGATTCGCCGGATCAAGAAAGTGGTGGCGGTCCCCGTAGTTGCCTCCGGGGGAGCCGGCACCCGGGAGCACTTCCTGGAGGCGGCCAAGGCGGGAGCCGATATCCTGCTGGCGGCTTCGGTTTTCCACTTCGGCCGGATCACCATTCCCGAGCTGAAAAAGTACCTGGCGGCCCAGGGAGTGCCCGTCAAAGAGCAAGTATAGAAAAGCGCTCCGCTCTTTACCGGCAGCGCGGCCTGCCGCACCCTTAGCCGGCATCTGCTGCAACTCCATCTAGATAAGCAGCCTTTCTCGCCTTCCTTTCGGGGCTTTCCGGGCCATGAAGTCCGGCATGAAAAATACTTAAGCCCCTGCCGGGTGCAGGGGCCTTGAAGTTCAAGGTCAAATTACCCCCGGGAATGGCGCCGGTGGATGACTTGCGCGGCGATGGCGCTGGAGACCGTTAAAGGGAGCTCCGGGGCGGGGGTTCGCCAAAAGCCAAGATTAAGATTGCGGCGGGAGGCGGCGGCTTGCGCAGGCACACCGGCAGCGCGGTGGCTTGCCGGCTCCAGCGGAGCGGATTTCTGCGGAGCCGAGGCAGCGCCGCCGGGAAATAGCTCCCCGGCGCCGACGTAGTTGGGTCGCCGGACAACCAGCCGCCGACAAGGACCGGCAAGGAGGCTTCGTCCTGGCAAGAAAAAAGGCCAAGCAGTTGTTGGCCAGGAAGCAGGAAACGATTATAGCGGGTAGCCCTGTTGTTTGTCTCTGTCCCGCTTCTCCTTCTCGGCAAAATAGCTGATACAGGCCAGCACCGCCCCCATAATTCCCCACAGGAAGAGATCGGAAAATCCGGTGAAGGCGGCCACCACTATGGCCAGGGCTCCCGCCGAGCCCAGGATGACCACGGAGAACAAAGGTCTAACCATAACCAGCGCTGCTCCCAGTCCAAACAATATGGCCACGAACCGGCCCAGGATGCCGCCCCAAACAAAAGTGTGGTCATCAATTATTTCCCCGCTGGCCCCAAACAGGAACGACTGGATCCAGATTATGACCAGAAAAAGCAATCCGATGATCAGAACCGCTCTTCTCACCCTAAGTCCACCCCCCCCCGAAAAGTTCAGTATACCTGGCAAAGAAATCGCTAATCTCCCGATGCTTCCTCATCGAAAACAGCCTGTTGCCACCAGGATTCTATAAATATTAAATATTAGCGGGTATTGAACCCGCTTCTGAATTCTTCAACAGCTTCAACCACCCATGTTCTGGCCAAGAAAATAGCCTGTCACTGCCCCCTTGAGGCAGGTTTTAAACCTGGAAAAATCGGGCCCGTTTAACCGTGTTGATCGCAAGGCAAGTGTTTATACCAGCTGTGGGCTTCTCTTGTAGGAGCAGGAAAGAAATATTTATCTTTTTGTACGCAAATAATAGCCATTGAAAAATAAATAGAATTTTTACTATTTATGGCTATAACATTTTTAATATTACATTTTTGTACATTTTACATTTAAATTTGTTTAACTGTCAAGATATGAGAATTTGCCCTGCCTCTTGCCTTGTCGCCGCCGCGGTTTTAATTTGGCGAGCCTTTCTTTTCCCGCAGCAAAAGGATTTTTCTCCAAAGGACTTCCCTTTATGGCAACGGGTTTCTGTATCCGGCACACCCGGCCAAAGAGGGCCGCCGGCCGCTGCGCCCGGGAGACTTTGCTGCCTCGGCGCTTCCCTCCCACCCTTCTGCCGGCCCGGGTGCTTCAAAAGGGCAGCTGGCGAATACCCTTTATCCAGCAGCCCAGGATCCGGTACTGCCCGTCGGCAATAACTATATCCGCCTCCCGGCCCTGTGCCAAAACCCCTTTCCTCTTCGCCAGGCCAGCCCAGCGCGCCGGATTGGTGGAGACCAGCAAGGCGGTCTCCCTGGCCGTCAAGCCCAGCTCCCGGTTCAAAAAGGCGCATATTTCGGCCATGGAAAAGCTGCCTCCGGCCAGGGTTCCGTCAGGCAGTCGGCAGGCCCCCGCTTCGTCCACGGAGATCCACCTTTCATCGAAGCGGTATCTCCCCGGCGGCAGCCCGGCGGCGGGAGTGGCATCGGAGACGGCAAAGGCGCCCTCCATCCCCTTGCACTTCAATACGAGGCGGAGCACCAGGGGGTGGAGATGAATTCCGTCGGCAATCAGCTCGCAGCCAACCCGCCGCTGGCTGAGATAGGCCCCGGCAGGGCCCGGCTGCCGGTGGTGAAAGGGGGCCATGCCGTTGAACAGGTGCGTGGCGCTGCTGATTCCGGCTTCGATCCCGGCCAGAGTCTCCTCCATGGTGGCCGCCGTATGCCCGCCGGTGACCAGGAAGCCCTTTTCCCTCAGCCGCCTGATCAGTTCCAGGGCGCCGGGCAGTTCCGGGGCCAGGGTAATCCGGCGGACCTTTCCGGAACCGCCCCAGCGGAGGGCCTCCATCGCCGACTCCGAGGGAAGCAGAAAATACTCGCTGCGCAGGACCCCCTTTTTGGCGGGGTTAAGAAAAGGCCCCTCCAGGTGGATCCCCAGGATCTCCGCGCCGGCCGGCCTTCCCTCCTCCCGGGCCCGGGACTGCTCCTCCATGGCCCGGTCCACAGCCTCCACCACCGCCGCCATCTGCTCCAGGGGTAAAGGCACCAGCGTGGGCAGGAAGGCGGTTATCCCCCGGCGGGCCAGTTCCCGGGCGATCTGCAGCAGGTCGCCGGCGTCGGCCCCCACCTCCAGTCCCCCAAAGCCGTGCAGGTGCAGGTCGATAAAGCCGGGAAGCACGTACCCCTCCCCCGCCTCCACCCGCTCGCCGGAGAAGTTTGGGGGCGGGGCTCCCCGGCTCAGTTCGGCTATTATTCCCTCCCGGACCAGGATATAGCCCTCCAGCTCCCCCTCGGGGGTTACGATCCTCTTGCCGGTAATCACCAGATTGTTTTTCACGCCTGCGCCCCCTGTTCATAAAATGGCGTTTCTTGTCTTGTTTAAGGAAAAGAAAACAGCCCGGACCTCCGGCCATATAAAAATTTCCTTGGCCAGGCGGTATTTCCTGCCGGAAAAAATATAGAGGGGGTCAGGTCTTGAATTGTGAATTTTAGCAGTTTATTGGGGTCAGGTCTTGAATTGTGAATTTTTGTGGAGTCAGGTCTTGAAATGAGGTAGAAGGGGTCAGGTCTTGATGAAATGTAAATATGCAGTGGCGGATCAGGTCTTGAAATGTGAAATGTGACAGGGGTCAGGTCTTGCAATTTGAAAGCAGGTGGCAGGGGTCACAGATGTCAGGGGTCAGGTCTTGAATTGTGAATTAGTGTAGGATCCGGGAAAGAGCAAAAGACGGAACCCTCGGCTTTCGGCAACCTGCCTTCCGGACGCCGGAGTTCAAGGCTTTTGCCAGCAGCGGCAGCAGGCCGGCCGCCATGCCGGCCGGCTTTGGATTTTTGGGCTAGTAGTGCTTAATAGGGCTAGGAAAATCTCTTCGTTCCGGGAGCAGCCTTCCACAATTCTGGAGCATAAATATCATTAAATCAATTTTAATATATAATTACCAAAATTAAAAATTTTTAATATAATAAGATAGAACTACAAGAAAATCCAAGTCAACAATACCTGCAGGCCACTTGCTGTCTCAGATGTCCTCCACCTCCGCATTCAACTCGGCAGCAAATCTGTAGCCGGCACAGCACCATGGAATGATCTCATCTTTAGAAAGGAGCCGACCAGATGGCCAGAAACAATATTTATGCGGGAAAACCCTGGCTCAGGTGGTACGATCCCGAAGTCCCTCCCCGCCTGGAGTATCCCCGGCTCTCCTATTGGGATTATGCCCGGAGAGCCTTTGAAAAGCTGCCCGACAAAACAGCCCTCATTTACATGGGCCAATTGATCAGCTACCGGGAACTGGATGCCCTCTCCAATCGCCTGGCCCGCTTTCTCCAAGAGCACGGCGGGGAGCCCGGAAGCACCGTCGGTGTACACTTGCCCAACATACCCGCCTGTTATATCGCCTCTTTGGCGATTCAAAAGGCCGGGTGCGTCTTTTCAGGGGTCAGCCCCCTTCTGGCCCCGGAAGAGCTGGCCTACCAGCTCAAGGATTCCGGAGCCAAAATTTTGATTACCCTGGACCTCTTCTTCGAAAAGGTTAGGCAAATCATAGCCCAAACGGACCTAAATACAATAATCGTAGCCTCCATCGCCGACTACCTGCCCGCCCTGAAAAGGCTGCTGGGCAAGCTGTTGAAAAAAATACCCGCGGGCCCTGTAACTTCCCTGCCGGGGAGCGAAGTAATCTCCTTTACAAGGGCCCTGTCCTCCATGCCCGAGGAACCGGTAAAGGTAGAGGTGGATCCCGAGGCTCCTGCCCTGATGATGTACACCGGCGGGACGACGGGCCCGCCCAAGGGGGCAATCCTTACCCATAACAACATGATCCACCAGCTGGTGCAGATGACCGCCTGGATGCGCCCCGAAATAGGCGAACACACCATCCTCTCCGCCTTCCCCATGTTTCACCAGGCGGGAAATTTTGTTGCCCTGTGGAGCTTCTCTTTGGGCAGCACTCAGGTGCTGGTTCCGGATCCGCGAGACCTTGACTATATCGTGGCAGCCATAAAAAAATACCGGCCCAGCACCATGATCAATGTCCCGACTCTCTTCCTGGAGCTTTTAAAACACCCCGGTTTTCGGGCGCTGGATTTTTCCGACGTGCAGTACGCAGCCAGCGGTGCCTCGCCGTTTCCCGCGGACAGCATCGAAGAGCTGGAGAAGCTGATCGGCCGGGGCAAGCTCATCGAGGTTTACGGGATGACGGAAACCAGTCCCATCCTGACCGCGCTGCCCCGGGACGGGATTAAGAAAGCCGGTTCCGTAGGCCTCCCCATCAGCGATACAGAAATTCGCCTGGTGGATCCCGCCACCGGCGAGGAAGTGCCCCCGGGAGAGCCGGGAGAGCTGGTCGCCCGCGGTCCCCAGGTGTTCACCAAAGGCTACCACAACAAGCCCGAAGAGACGGCGAAAACGCTCCGGGACGGCTGGATCTATACGGGGGATATCGCCGTTATGGATGAAGACGGCTACTTTTATATCGTGGACCGGGTCAAGGATATGGTTAATATCTCCGGCTTTAAAGTTTTCACGCGCCTGGTTGACGAAACGCTGATGAAACATCCCGACGTTCATATCGCCGCAGCGGTGGGGCTGCCCGATCCGAAGAGGCCGGGATCGGAGATCCTGGCTTGCGGGGTGGTCCTCAAGCCGGGGCGGCGGGGCGACGAGGCGATGCGCCAGGAGATTGTTTCGTTTCTGAAAAATAAGCTGGCCCCCTATAAGGTGCCCAGGATAATCCGGTTTATGGATCAGCTGCCCATGAGCAGCGTGGGCAAAGTGCTCAAAAAAGACCTGAGAAAGATCATGGAGCAGGAACAGGCTCGGTAAGCAAGCAGCAACTAGGGGGCAGTTCTGGAAATGTTAAACATGGCAGGGGTCAAGTCTGGAAAAGTGAAATTTTTGTCGAATTGTGTTCTTGCCTGAATGGAATAATTATGCTACAATAAGCTTGGCCAAAAGAATAGGGTAAGAGAAGATGAGAATCAATACCCCGTTCAGTGCTATGCACGCAGGAGCAGGGGTATTTTTTATGGGCAGCTTGTGAATTTTGTAACAAGGCCGCTCCACTATAAAGCGCCGCAAAGCAACGCTGCAAAACACACCACAAAACACGCAATAATAACAGCAAGGGGGTATTGAAGTGAGTGTAGTTAACCAAGAAGTGCTGCAGTCGAGAAACAGAATTAAAGGAGAGGTTCTCCGCGGGTTTGGGGTCTTGGAACAAGGCAAAGTAGGCTGGATGGAGAAGCCCGCCCCGCAGTGCGGAGCCGATGATGTGATTGTCAGGCCCATCGCCATCGCACCTTGCTCTTCCGATGTGCATTCTGCCTTCGAGCTTCAGGCGCCCTGGCTGATGAACAGGATCTTGGGGCACGAGTGCGTGGGAGAAATCATCGAAAAAGGGGAGCGGGTGCAGGATTTTGAGGTGGGAGATCGGGTAGTTATCCCCTGCACCACGCCGACCTGGAAGCACCCCGATATCCAGGACAGCTATCACCAGCACGCCGGCGGCTTGAATACCGGGATCTGTTTTTCTACTTATGAAGACGGCACCTTTGCCAACCTGGTAAAAGTGCGGTCCGCCGATATGAACCTGGCTTTGCTGCCAAAAGACATGGCTCCCGAAACGGCGGTGATGATCACCGACATGATGACCACCGGATTTCACGGGCCGGAACTGGCGGGGGTTAAATTCGGCGACACAGTGGCGGTCTTCGGCATCGGCCCCGTGGGCTTGATGGCGGTGGCCGGGTCCGCCCTCATGGGTGCGGGAAAAATTATCGCCCTGGGAACACGGCCCAATTGCGTGAAACTCGCCCGGGAGTACGGCGCTACCGATATCGTCAGCTACAAGGACGGCGATGTGCTCCGGCAAATCATGGATCTGACCGGCAATCAGGGCGCCGATGCCGTTATCGTCTGCGGGGGAAATGACAGGACTATCGACCTGGCTTTGGCCGCCACCAAAAACGGGGGGACCCTGGTCAACCTTAACGTAATCACCGGGGTTGATTCTTTAAACCTCTCCATGAGCGCGGCCGCAGCCTTGGTGGGGCACAAAACAATAAAAGGCGGGCTCTGCCCCGGTGGCAGAAAACGCATGGAGCGGCTCATCGCCGTCGTGCAGGCCGGACGGGTTGACCCGTCCAAGATGATTACCCATCGGTTCAGGGGGCTGGAATCCATCGAAAAAGCCTTCCAGTTGATGGTGGACAAGCCCAGAGACCTGATTAAACCCGTCGTTCTCCTGGACTAGACTAAGGCAATGCCTGGGAACTAAGGCGGCCCGGATACTTTATTCCTCAGCTCTCCAGCACAGTATTTTGTGCTGGAGAGTTTTTCTTTTTTTATTATTAAAGAAGCGAAATTCACGACAACGTCGTGAATTTCGCTTGCTCTCGTTAGAACTCTGTTTCTACTGCACTCTGCCCCGTTGAAGGGCTTTGTGCCACAACTGCCAACTTTGCACAACTACTGAAGAAAAAGGCTCTAAAACCACTATGGACAGGCAAATACTTCAACCAAGACAACGTTTGGAAAAGCGCTCCCGCTCCCCTCCGCTAAGTAAGATTATTCTACAATTATTGCGCTTTTCCTTCCCTCAAAAAGAGAGATTATGGCGAAAAATTTTCGGGGGGCGCAAATCATTCGCCTAGAAAGGGGTGCCGGCAGGCAATTTCCAGGCTGTTCCATTATGCCCAGGTGGCAATATACTCCAGGCCGGGGAGGGCCAAACCCGGCGCCTGGTGCAGCCAGCGGCCCTTTAAGCCCAGCTGCCCCGCCGCCAGCTCAAAGTGGCACATGGCAATCCCCATATCAATATTCTGGATCCGAATTCGGCCCTGGGCCCGGTTGTAGCCCTGGTCTTCCTTGAGAAAGAGATGGAAACACCCCCCTTCATCCCTCAGCATCCTCCAGGGCTGCCGATTAGAGGCGGAGGGGCCCAGGCGCACCGCCTCCAGGGCGTCCCGGTACAATCCGGCGGCTTCCCGGGTCAGCGGCGAACCGTCAGCCTCCAGAAACAGTTCTTCGAAAGGCTTCCGCCGGTCAGCCCTGACCCCGTAGCGCATCACGCGTTCGGTAAGGGAGGCCCGATCTGCCGGGTAGCCCACGGGAGAAATGGCCGGCAGCAACTCCCCCTCCTCCAGGTCCATCTGGGCGGCAAAACTGCTCCGGCGGAAAGTGCCGGCCATCCAGCAAGTGCCCAGCCCCATGGAGACCAGCTCCAGGATCAACTTTTCCATGCAGTAGCCCAGGTCCTCCATGGCCCGCTCCTGATCTTTGACCGCAGCAAGGATATAGAAGCGGGCGCCCCGGATTACCCCGTACGTTCCCAGACGGCGGCGCTCTTCCTCGGAAACCAGGCTCAAGTCCAGCAGCCGGAAGCGTACCGGGTTGCCGAAAGGCCCCGTCCTTCTCTCCCGGCAGAGCTCCTGGAGCCGATCCAATTCCGCCGGGCCGAGGGGGCCGGGATGAAAGGTGCGCACCGACCTTCGCTTTTTAATTGCTTCCAGGGGATTATCCAAGCCTAAACCCTCCCGCTAAGTTGTTCCCCATTATCTGTTCCCTATTATCTGTTTTGAAGAATCCACTTGTGGGCGGGATCGTCGCTCCAGGCCCCGTAGCTATTCTCCTCCCCGGCCAAAACCCAGAGATAGTAGAGGCTGTAGCCGGGCGCAGCTACCACCGGGTGGTAGCCTCGGGGCAGAACCATGCTGTCCCCCTCCTCAACCACCGCCACCTCTTCCAGGCGCTCACCGCCTCCGGGGGGATCGTATACCCGCTGAATCGCAAAGCCCCCGGGGGGTGAAAAGCGGTAGTGATATACCTCCTCCATGGGCACCTCCACCTCCGGCACCAGGGTGTCATGCTTGTGGGGAGGGTAGCTGGACCAATTCCCCGGCGGGTTGATGGTCTCCCCGACAATCAGCTTCCGGGCGCCGCACTCCGGGATCGTAGCCAGGGTGACGAAGCGCTGCCAATTGGCCTCCCCGACCGTCTGCTGCGTAAGCAGGTCCGGGGTGACGTGAAAAGGAACCCCGCGGTGCCGGGCAGGGGCTTCAATATAGGCGCCAGAAAGCCCTTCCGGCCCCGCCGCAATCGTAAACTTAGTGTCCGGAGGAAAATAGACCAGGCTGGGCTTCTCATGAAAAAGGCTTCTCCGGGGAAGAAGCAGGAACACCATCTCCGCCCCGGAGTTCTCCTCCACACGGACGCGGCCGCCTCCCCCCTGCAGCAGGAAGACCGCTTCCTTGCCGTCGGCAGCCGCCGACCACTCTCCCCCGCCTTTCAGGTAAAGGAGCCCGAAATGGATATATTTCAACCCCGAATCTCCGGGCTTGACCACAGTCTGAAAGCCGTCCCTGGGTGCCGGGAGGCTATACTTTAGATTGGACATCTCGAAGCCTCCAGTGGGTAAACGACGGCAACGGACCCGCTATCCCTTAATATTTCAGGTTAATCTTAGCATATCTTCCACTATGCTACAACGGCAGCCGGCCTAAAAATAAGATTGACCAAGTTGCCGGTCCTGACACCATTTTTCAGAATTTTCTACCAAGTTGACAAAGTTGACGTGCCAGGCACCAAAATAAAGGGGGGCCGCAAGAAGGCCCCCGGTGGCGGAAACAAAAAGTTATCCAAGTTGCCGGCCCAGGCACATATTATCAGAATATTCGATCAAGTTGACAAAGTTGACGTGCCAGGCACCAATCTGTTTAGGCTGAACGGGCCTCCTGGTAAAGCCTGACGAAGTCGTTCATCAGAATTTGCAAGCCCATGGCGTTGCCTACATCGCCGCTAAAGCTTAAGTCGCCGGACATGGCCGCCGAAGCAGCATCCATCTCTCCCGAGAAGATGCTGTCCAGGACTTCGCTGTCCATGCTCAGGGTTACCATCGGCTCCTCTTCCGGTTCTCCGATAAAACCGTCCACCTGGCCGTCGATAAAACTCAGGTTGAAGACCAGGTCCAGGTCCATCAATTCAAAAGAGACCGTCAATTCAGTCCCCGCGGCCCCTTCCTTGATCGACTGGTCTTCCTTGGCCAGATCGATTAACTTCTGGAGAACCTTCCGTGCCTCTTCTGCTGACTGGTAACCGGCCATCCTTAAGTCTCCTTTCTTCTGCTGGATTCTCGATTCATAAAACGATCACTTCCCGTCGCTCTCTCCATACAGGCCCGCGCCATAGGGGCCGGCTAAACCGGCTACATCAAGGCCTGCAGTTTCATGGCCAAGGCCATATTCCCCTTAACCTTCAGCTTGCCGGTCATAAAAGCGGTCGTCCCGTTTAATTTACCCTCCATCATTTTCAAAAGGTTATCTGCGGAAACCGAGATGGTCACATCAGGATTGTCGTAGGTCCCCTCCCCCAGCTCGGCTTTCCCGTCGGCAATCTTGACATAGAAGCTGCCGCCGTTGTCGCCCGAGAGATTAAACTGGAATACTCCGTTTGCCCCGCTGATCTTGGCCGGATCAATTGACCCCACGCTCTCCTTTAACCTTCCCACGATAACATCGTACGACACTGGCCATACCTCCTTAAAAATTTTGTTGCTCCGGTTGCACTAAGAATTAGGGATGGTCTAAGGTTGAGGCATTGCAGCGAAAATTGTAAATTCTTGTAGGCAACCGTTTTTATTTTAGCACAGCCCTATTGGGATATCAATGAAATTTTTGCAGATTATTACATGATTATTATATTATGATAATTATCGAGGCTTTAATCCTGATCTATAAGCCCGGACCAAGAAGGTCCGGGCCTGTCATTTCAGCTAATTCCAGCTGGACAAAACCGCCCTATTCCGGCAGCGTCCCTGCGAAAGCGGGTTATTCCTGGGCCGATTGGTAAATGGCTTCAAGAAGATCGTGAACTTTCCGGCCTTCGGCCAGGCCGGGGCGGGGAGCCCGGCCCTCCAGCAGGCTCCGGAAAAAAGCCAGGGATTGCAGAAGGTAGGGAAACAGCCAGGTGTTTTCTGGAAGCTGGGGGTGGCGCCACCGGTATTGCTCCTCGATCTCGCCCAAGGAGAATTCCATCTTCTCCTCCTCGGAGAATTCCACGGTAAAGGAACGGAACCGCTCGGGCAAAACCAGGTCGTATCCATCCAAAACCACGGCTCCCCCTTCGAAGATAAGCTCCAGGCGGCGCACATCCCTCCCCTTGATGCGGTGAAAGATGCTGGTCAAGTTGCCGGAGACCCCGTTTTCGAAGCTGAGCAACACCGTCGCCAGGTCTTCGATGCCGCTTTCCCGGGCCAGCCGGGAGCGGTAGCCGATGCGGGCCGCTACCCCCTTGTAGTCCCCAAAAAAGCTGAGCAATAGATCCAGGTCGTGGATGGAGTGCTCGAAGAGGCATCCCCGGTAGGCCAGGCTCCGGTCGGAGCGCCAGGCGGAATCATGCGCCGAACCGGTAATGGGCCACTCCTGATCGGTGCGGAAAATAAAACTCAGCAGGGAGCCGAGCCGTTCTTTTTCCTTCTGCATCAACTCCTGCAGAAACCAGAAAACAGGTTCATAGCGGAGCACCAGCCCCACCTGCACCTGGATTCCGGCTTTCTCCCGGGCGGCCTCCATCTCCCGGATATCCTCGGGATAAAAGGCCAGCGGCTTCTCCATGAAAATGTGCTTCCCCGCCGCCGCCGCCCGCAAAAAGTATTCCTTGTGAAATGCGGTGGGAGTGCAGATATAAACGGTGTTTATGTCGGGATCCTCCAGCAGCTCCTCCACCTCTTCAACGGCGGCCGAAAAACCATGTATTTCAGCAAAGGTGCCGGCCTTGTCCCGGTCCAGATCAAAAACCTTGCCCAGGGATATCCGCTTCCCCTCGGGCAGCGTCTCCATGATCTGGCGTATAAAAATCATGTGGGTGGTGGCGATAAGTCCGGTCCCGATGAAACCGATCTTTACCTGGTCCATGCAGCAACTCCCCTCTCTAATTATCTCTCCTAAGCATTAAAGAAAAGCAAGCAAGATAAACGGGCCGGCCGGAGCATCTTCCCCGACTGCGGGAAGTCGCCCGGGCCGAGACCGGCGCCGCCTGTGCCGGCGGCGGCAGGCCGGTTCTTCGCCTCCGGCTGCGTAGGTCCGCCCGCCGCTTTCCCGACCGCTTATCCATCGAACCCCCGGTTATGCGAACCACCGATTATTTTCCCGGTTGTTTCCCGTCTACCTTGGAGGCGGGGATAGCGCTCCGGCAGCGGGCCGCCCTAATCCTCAGGGGTGGGGGTCGCCTCCCCTTCCGCCGCCCCTTTGCCTTTAAATCTATTCAACAGAAGCATGATTCCGCCTCCCAGCAGGGAAAAGAGGGCAAAAAGGGCCAAATGGAGAGAGGAGAAAAAGGTCAACATGTAATAGCGGTAATCCGGCAGGATGAAACCTTTGTCCCCCTGGAGCAGGGCGCCCCCCAAAATCAGGGCCGCCAGGAAGACCATAATGAAGCCGGTATGCCGGGCGTAGATGCGGAAGTTCGCCTTAAACCTGGAGAGAAGCAGCACCAGGGCCAGAAGAACCAGGTAGCTGGCCAGGACGGCCAGGGGCATCTTGACGGCCAGGTGAGCAACGGTATTAAGCTTGCTGAAGGAGTAGCCCAGCCCGATGCCGTAGAAGACCAGGTGGAAAACGGCGGCATAGAGGGCGGTGGAGAGCAAGGCCTGGGCCGGCATGACCCTCGACCCCCGGAAAAGCTTCGCCCGCCGCTCCCTCCGGTGCAGGCCAAGCCCGAACACCAGGGCCCCTCCCAGAAGGAGGAGCAGAATGACGGCCACCAGGACCCGCCGCTTTATGGTTTCCGCCCTCACCCGATCCAGGGCGGCGGCCACCGTAGCTTCGCCGTCAACGGCTTCCTCCAGCCCCAATTGGGCATAAAGCTCCTGCACAAAGCCGGCATGGGTCGTCTTTAACAGTTCCCTCTTTTCAGCCAGCACCGCTTCGGTCCAGTCAAAAGCCTCCTCCATGATGCTCCCGGCCATGTAGCGGCTGAAGGGCATCCCCAGGATGGCGGCAATAGTGGGAGCCAGGTCCAGCTGGGAGTACTGGGGCAAGGCGCCCTTTTTTACGCCTTTGCCGAAAATGACCAGGGGGACCCGGGAGGCCTCCTTTTCCGGACCTCCGTGTCCCCCGGCATCGATATGGCCGTGGTCGCCGGTGATGATGACCACGCTATTTTCCGGATCCGGGATCGCCTGGACAAACTCCTGAATCTGCCGGTCGTTCATGCGCAGGATCTCCCGGTATTTCGGGGAGGCGCCCCCGTAATTGTGCCCGGCCATGTCCAGCTCCATGGTGTGCACCACCAGGAAGTTGGGGTTGTAGTCGCGCATGATCCGGATTCCGTATTCAAAAATCTCCCGGTCATTATATTGGTAATTGAAATCGTCATAAAAATAGCCCGATTGAAGGGGCATCTCTTCATCATGAAAAAAGCGGTTCTCGTGGCTGTCCCCCGTCCGGTACGGGGGGCCCACTACCAACTCGTAAAACCAGTAGTATAGCGAGCCGCCCGTTTTTAAGCCGGAGAAGCGGGCCAGGTCGAAGAGGTTGGGCAGGTTTAATTTCCGGGCTTGATCGTTGGTTTTGATATTGCTGATGGAGGAACTGGCCCCGGTAATAATGCGGGCATAAGCCGGCCGGGAAAAGGTGGGCTCCTCCACCACTATCACCCCGCTGCTGCCCATGTCCGCCAGGCTTTGCACAAAGGGCATATCCGGCAGCGAGTCCGCCCGCATGCCGTCGATTAAAATTAGGTAGACATTCTGGGCCATGGGCTCCGTAAATGGGCTGATCTCTTCTTCCAGGACCGGGTTCTGGCCGAAGGGGGAGCCCGCCCGCTCCAGTTTAAAATGGGTGTAAGCCAGGGCTCCCAGGCCCGCGGCAAGGGCCGCGACCCAGATCAAAAACCAGACGGTCCATCTTTTTTTTCTCACCTGGATTATGCCTCCTCATAGCCTTCCAGGATGAAATTTGGATATTTATCTAGAACTATTCGCGGGGGAGATCGCATTTCCTGCCGCCTCCTCTTCCCTACCGGCAGCCCATAAATAGGAGAAGCTGCCATGGCCATTCCAGGCAAGGCATTGCCGCCACTCCAGGCACGCATGTCACCGCTCCAGGCACCCATGCCGCCACTCCAGGTACCCATGCTACCCTCCTGGCTCACATCCCACCACTCCAGGTACACATGCCGCCGCTCCAGGCACACATTACCGGAAATATCAGAAAATTATTTATTGACAAATAATGACATACCAATTACAGTATATGTGCAAGGAAAAGTCACCAGTCGCCGCCCAAATGCCCTCGGAACGAAGAAGGGTCCATTCCTCAGAAGAAGCTGCAGCGTCGGCAACGATCGTCGGTACTATCCCCTGGAGCCGGGCAAGCAAGTTCCTTCTTGCCGGGTCGGTTTGCCACGCCGGAACTTGCCCCTTGCAGCTAAAGCGGCGGAACTTTTTCAATGGCGGAGACAACAAGGGAAAAGGACAGCCGTAAACATTTGGACCAGAGCGGCATGGAAAAGAGAGGTGCTCCCTTGGAACTGTCCACTTTTATCTCCTGGGATGCAGTTTTGGTATTTGCTTATCTCGGCTGCGGCCTGGCTGCCGCCACCTTCCTGCGCCGGCAGCTCTCCTTTCTGCAGCGCTTGTTTCTCCCCAACGCGCTAATTGCCGGCCTAATCCTTCTTCTGCTGGACCGGCAAGTCTGCGGCCTCATCGCCCTCTCCCATGACCATCTGAACACCGTGGTGCACCACTTGCTGACGGGGGTGTTTATTGTCTTCGGCCTGCAAAAACCGCGCTACCGGCACGGCGAGGGGATCATCACCACCTTGCTGGCTGTCTGTAAAAGCTACACACTGCTGGCCTTGCTCGGCATCGCCTTCACCCTGGCCTGGATAGCAGCACTGCGGCCCGATTTCTTTCCTTCTTTCTCCATGCTGCCCCTGCTGGGTTTCGGCCTGGATCACCTCATCGCCGCCAATTTCGGCCTGCAGTGGGAGCAGCTGGGCTTTACAGCCGGCGGCTGGACCGGTTTTTCCTTCGGCACTGCCGGTTTTCTCTGGGCTTATCTCGGGGGAGCGGTTCTGGTCTTCCTGCTGCGCCGGAAAAAAGGGTCCCAAAGGGTGGCCAGCCGATCGGTGCTGCTGGGCCTTCTTTCCCGCGAGGAGAAGAAGCCGGTGGCCGGACACCTGACTACCGCCGTGGAAGGAATCGAGTCCTTTACCCTTCACCTGGCCCTGATCGGGATTGTTTTCCTCCTCACCTATGAACTGCTTCACCGGCTTTCGCTCCTACTCGCCCGCTTGGGCGAGAGCGGGGAACTGGCCAGCGGGATCCTGTGGAGCTACAGCTTTGCCGTCGCTCTCCTGATTGCTTTCCTGGCCAGGAAGGTAATAGACTGGATGGAACTCGGCCACCTCTTTGACACCGGCCTGTTCGCCCGCATCTCCGGGGCCATGGTGGATTTCCTGGTTGCCGGGGCCGTGGCCTCCATTCCCCTGGTTCTGGTGCGTGAATACTGGGTGGAGGTCCTGGTGCTCTCCCTGCTCTGCGGCGCAGGCCTCATGGCTCTGGTCTGGTTTATCTCCCCCCGCCTCCACGGCGACTTCGCCGCGGAGCGCACCGCGGCCGTATTCGGGCTGGTAACCGGTAATATCGCCTCAAGCCTGGCCCTGGTGCGCGCCGTCGATCCGCGCCTGGAAACCCCCGCCGCCGTGGATGCAGCCGCTGCCGCCCCCCTTTCCCTGCTCCTCGGCCTGCCGCTATTTATATTTGTCAACTTCCCCCTCACCGGCCACCTGCTGCAGCAGCCCCTGCGCTACCTGTGGACCAGCCTGGGCTTTTTCGCCGCTTACGGAGGCCTCCTTCTCCTGGCCTGGTTCCTGGTAGTAATGCTGCGCCGGCAGGGGGTCAGGCAGGGGGTCAGGTCTTGAATTTTGAATTAGGCTGGCAAGAGGGTCAGGTCTTGAATTTTGAATTTTGGACATCAAGGAGCCAAATTTGAAAAATCGATACCGGAGAATTACTTTGTAAAATAACCATCCCCACTTAATCCAATGCAAAATCTTAACAAAGTCGCATGCAAAGGAAACGCCAGCCCTGCCGCCAACAACATAACAATGGCACAGCAAAAGCTCATAACGCTGGACGCGCTTGAGGCCCAGTGATTTTTATGGTTTTCTTTAAGGCAAGAAATCGGCACAAAGTACAGCCGTATTGCCGGTTGCCAGGCTTACCCCCCATCTCCACCCCTACTAAAATCTCCTGCAAACTTTTTCCATTAATGCTAAGATTAATATATATTTTTAATAGTCTTAATATAAATAATATTTGGAAGGAATTTGTATGAAAGCATCGAATAAAAATATAACAGAAGATCCCTGATTGTCATGATAAAACCAAGAAGGGGGGAAGCAGTTTTAGAACTTTGCTCTTAGACTTTTAATGCTCCTCTGTTAATAAAAAGAGAAAGGAGGGAAACCTTTGAGAATCACAAACAAAGCGGTTATCCGCAAAGCTGCTGCCGCCGCTTTGGTTATTGGCCTGGTTCTTTTTGCCGCTGCCGGCGCCGCTTCGGATGATGCCAATAAAAAGGGTTTTGTTCTTTTCGGCTTGGGTCGGCTCTACGATGGAACGGAGCAGATCCGGGACGGGGTAGGCGAACTTCTGCAAGGCAACGAGCAGCTGGTGGGCGGGCTCGACACCCTGGGCAGCGCACTGGACGAAGATATCGCCGGGAACCTGCAGACCATGAAAACCGGCATTGACACGGAAATGCTGCCGGGATTGAACAAGATCATCGACGGCCTTGCCGGCCAGGTTGTCCCTGGGCTGGGCGACATCCGCTCCGGCCTAAGCGACAAGATGAGCCCCGGCATGGAAGATATGATCTTAGGCTTTACCAAGACAAAGGCTGAACACAAAGATTCTGGAATCATCGAAGGTCTTTCCACGATTCGCAACGGTCTGGCCGGCCCGGTCAGCGGCGGGCTGAGCAATATCCTCCATGGCTTTAAGAAGAAGGCGGCAACGGATGGCGAGTCGGGCATCGTAGAAGGTCTGAACCTGATTAAGCAAGGTCTGGACAATGACGACCCCAAAAAGCCCGGTATCAGCCAGGGGCTGGCCGCGGTGCTGCACGGCTTCAATAAGACGGAAGCCGAGCACAAGGAGTCGGGCATCGTGGAAGGTCTGAATAAAATTAAGGCCGGCCTGGACAATGCCGACCCCCAAAAGCCGGGCATTAGCCAGGGATTGGCACAGGTCCTGGCCAGGCTGGGTTCTCGCGATGAGCTGGATACAATTATCAACGGAATCCATAGAATTAATCAAAAGACGGCAGATAACCTCACCGCTTTAGAAACGGCTATCGGAATAGTAAAAGATCCAGATCAGCCTGATGCGGTGAAGATTTTAATTGCGACTTTAGCTTTGGATACAGTCTACAAATCTTTAAACAACCCCGCCCCGCTAGAGGGCGAGGATCCCGGCTTGCTCCAGGCTACGGAGATGCTGCGAGACGGGCTGGAACAAATCGCCGCAGGCTTGAACCTAATGCAGACGGGCGTGGACACCCAGATGGTTCCCGGACTAAACAAGATGCTGGATGGAATCAACAAGGATATGATACCCGGCTTGCAGGCGATGAAGACGGGCGTGGATACCCAGATGGTTCCCGGACTAAACAACATCCTTGGCGGCCTCAATACCCAGGTAATTCCCGGTCTGGAGCAACTGGATGCCGGCATCGACCAGGAGATGACCCCCGGCCTTGACAAGATCGTAGCCGGGCTTAAAACTCAGGTTGTTCCCGGCCTCAAGGAGATGAAGACAGGCATCGATACCCAGATGATTCCGGGCCTGGACAACATGCTTTTCGGTTTTAACAAGACCGAAGCGGCAACCGGCGAATCAGGGATTGTCGAAGGGCTGAGCAAAGTCAGCCGCGGCCTGGCCAATCCCGAGTTCAGCCCCAACCCCGGCGGCGACCCGGGCATCAGTGACGGCCTCGGCTTGGTTATTGACGGCATCTACACCGGTGTGCTCGACGGCATCGAATCGCTTAAGAGCGGTATTGTGGATAAGATCATGCCCGGGCTGGAGCAGATCGGGACCGGGATCAGCGATGAGCTGCAGCCAGGCTTTAACAAGGTCAGCCTGCTGCTCCTGGTTATCTGGCTGGTTTCCATGGCCATTCTGCTGGTGGTGGGCTTCTTTATCGGCCGCGCCGGCTGGGCGAAATCCTCCGCCGGCAGCAGCAGTTCGGTGTAAACTCGCATTATCTACACAGTTCAAAGGGGCTGCCCTTTTAGGGCAGCCCCTTAAATAATTAGATTAATTGGACTGCTTGAGCCAAATATTTCCGGCTATTGGCATCCCCTTGGTATAATATTGGGCACTTTTAAATCCCCCCGCTCGCTCCCTTATCATAGAACCACGAATGAAAACCATCCCTCGGGTATAAGAATAATTACCACAATAAATTAATCGTTCCTCCGATATATACTACCTCCCATATGCCCTTATGATATGCCCGCTATATATTAAGAAAGCCGTTCCCGCGATATAATTTTAGGCCTGATCCTGGATGGCTTTGATGGTTTGGGGGGTGCCAATGATGTAGAGGTGGGTTTGGGCGCGGCTGAGGCCGATGTAGAGAGTTTCCCGGGCGATGCCGGGCAGGTCTTCGGGCCTGCACTGCAGCCTCTTCCCCAGGGTTTCCCGCATCCTGTCCGGGGAGAACAGCTCTTCCAGCTCGATTAGGATGACAACGGGCCTTTCCATGCCCCGGAAGCGGCGGATGCTGGAGAAGAAAATTTGCTCCTCCCCGTCGAGACAGCGGTCCACCAGGGGATATCTGCCGATCTTGGCCGCGCCGGCCAGAGCGCTGTTCCCCTTGCTGGTGCCGGTCAAAATGGCGATGTGGCACGGCTTGACTTTTTCCTTCTCGATAAGGCGGTGGAGCAGGCTGCTCAGCACTCTTATCAAGGCGCCGGGATCGGCGGCGTCCACGGCCAGGTATTCGATGCCGCCGCCTTCGGGGCCGCATCCCTGGTAGCAGTCGCCTTTGCCTTTGTAGTATTTGCTCAGCAGGCGGTAAATGGCCTTGCTGTTGCGCAAGTTTTCCACAAGGGTAACGGGCTCCACCTCCAGGGGCAGCCGGTTATCCTTGTACCAGATGGTTTGATGCTGGTCGTAGAAGATGTAAAAGATGCCGGCATCGTAATCCTTCATGCTGAGTTTCAGAATATCCCACCATTCCGCATTCATATCCTGGCCCTCGTCCACGATAATGGCATCGAACCGGGCGGGGATAAGGTCCAGAGCCTGGAGCAGCGCTTCGGGCAAGGTTTTGTCGAAATATTCCTGGAGCATCCGCTCCCGACCGGGGCCGTCGGGGTCCACCAGGTCCGGTATGCCGGCCTGCCGTCCCCAGCGGTAGCACAGCTGGTGAAAGTTCAGGACGGTGAGGTTCTCCACCCCTTCCGCCTGGAAAGCCAGGGAGTCAGCCAAAAGCTTGTTGGGGCAGGTAAACAAGGTGTCGAAGCCCTGGCGGGCCAGAAGGAGCGCCTTTTGAAAGGCCAGCATGGTCTTGCCGGTGCCTGCACCGCCGCTGATCAGTGCCTTCCTGGTCTGGGAAAGGTACTGCAGCAGCTTGAACTGCTCCCGGGTCAGCTTGACAATGTGCTCCTGGCTTTCCCGGATGTTTATCCCCAGCGGAGGTCGGTCTTCTCAGCTCCATGGAAGGAGCGAGAGCCCGGATGATATAGCCGCAATCCTCGGAGGAAAGCCCGGTGGCGGCATATCTCTTGCCGGGGTCCGAGCTCCTTGACTGCCAGAGGTGCAGCCACTGGCTTCGCAGCCGGGATAAATAGAGCCGGGGATCGTCCAGGTCGCCGGCGAAGCCAAAAAGTTCAATGGGCGCCCCGAGGCCAAAATCCCGGTGGGGGGAGGCCACATCGGGCAAGATGGCGCCGTAGCCGGCATAAAGATAGCGGTTGCGGAAGCGGGGCATCTCTCTTAGTTTGCCGATTAAGGCGTACATGTTTTTCCTGGCTTGCAGGATGGGGTTGTCGATTCGGTGCCATTCACCTTGACGGTCGACGCTGAACCAGGTGCCGTCTTCCAGCTTAATTAGGCCGCCCTTGACTTCGATGACAAAGCAGCCAAACTGAGGATCCAGCACAACAAAATCAATTTCCCCCAGGGGGTACTTGACGGGGGGCGGCCCCTCAATAAAATCGGGCAGTTCCAGAGCGGCGGCCTCTCCCCGGCAGAGCCATTCCAGGTTGTAGAAGACAATATAATCATCGGTCAGCTTCTCCAGGGCTCTGTAGACCTTAATTTCGGCAGAAACCCCATCCTCAGGCGGCGTTTCGGGAAATATCCTGGCCATGACTGGAACACCTCGGGTATTGGTTTTGGCCATAAATATGCAAACAAAAATTGATGACATAATCTTCTATAAAAGTTGCTAATTTCCTTTAGCCGATGGCACTGCGGGGATAAAGATTAAATTACGGGGGTTAGACGGGTTTTAAATTTAAAAATAAGCTGCCTTCTACTGGCGGGCTTTCCGGGTGGAAATAATGAACGGATGTTTTAAGAAAAAGCTCTTCTTCTTGCAGGTTTACCGGGCGGCAGTGCGGAAAGAGCAGGCGTTTTACAGCAGATGTTTTCAAAAAAAAGCTGTCTTCTTCGTGCTTCTTGTCCAGCTCGGCGCCGGGCTGTCCCGGCCTCGGCGGAGAGTTTTTATCAATAAAGCGGCCACCTTCCCCGTCTTCCGGAAGGTGGCCGCTTGCCCCTTTGCTTCCCCCCTTACTTTGCCAGGACCAGGATTGCAGCCGCAGCCGGTTTTTCCCTCAGACAAGTTTCTTTTCTTCACCCTGTGCTCCACCAGGGCCGCCGAGGCACCAAGTTGGATCCCAAGTTTTTTTGAAGCGCAGGGAGCACTTTACATACTTCACCGAGACTAAAGCTGCAGCTTTTTTCCCCTCTGGCGCGCTTCCTTTTCCCGACTATTTTCTGCTCCCCTTACTTCACCGGGATGGACTTGAAGACCTCCATCAGGGCGTTAACCGCCGCCATGCGCTTCATGATGTACTTGAGATCCCCCTCCAGCTTCATCTTCCCGCCCATGATCAGCTGAACGGAGGTCTGCTGGCCGGTGCAAAGGATTTTCCAGAAAGTATACTTACCCGAGAGAGTAAAGGGCGCGTCCAGGTAGGAATCGGGAGCGATGGGGTCCATCTCCCGGATGGTCCCTCGGTACGGCTGGAAGCTGGCATAAATAGTCACTCCTTGGAAGTCCTCCCGGGTAAGCTGCTTTACTTTATCCTTGAGCGAGGTTGCGTCAATGGCCTCCGGGTCCATATCCAGGGAAAGGCCCAGCTTCTCGGCCAGCTGGCCCAGACCGGTATCCTTATATTTCAAGCGTTCCTCGGGACTCAAAAGGCTGAGCATCCCCAGGATGGCCTTGACCCCGTCTTCGGTGGTGTAGTCCTGGAAAGCCTGGTCATCATCAGCTTCAATGATGCAGCGCATGGCTCCTTCCCAGTCGGCAGCAGCCTTCTTTAAAGGTTCGCTTTCCTGCAAACGCTTTTTGACCGTTTCAAACCACTCTCTTGAACCCAACACTACCGCTTCACTCATTGCCTGCACCTCCGCTTTCTTATTTATTAATCGATTATTAATCGGCTCCCGTTTAATCCAGGGTATAAAACTCCTCCTGGAGCAGGTCCTCAATGGCTTCCAGCCCCAGCACCTCCACAGTCCCGTCCTCGATCAAACCGCAGCGGGCGTCCCGGAAGATCTTTTCAATGATGTAATCCTTGGTAATCCCGGCAGCACCAAAGAGCTGCAGGGCGTCAGTGGCCACTTCATAAGCACTGGCTTTGGCGTAGGCTTGAGCCGTTAAAGCATGGGGTGTGGACTGCAGGAATTCCCTCTTCTCAAAAATCTCCTCCAGGACATGCCTGGTCACCACCCGGGTGTAGTAGCGGGAAGTCTCTATCTTCTCGAACATCTTGTAAAGGCGGTAGCGGGTAAGCTGGTGATCGATAATCGCTTTCCCTCCCTGGACCCGCTCCCTGGTGTAGCGCAGCGCCTCCTCGAAGGCAGCCCGGGCCACTCCCACAAACATGCTGGCGACGGCGCAGCTGGTGCAGCTGATCACCATCTTCATCAAATCCCTGGCCAGGGCGGCATTGGCAGTAATCATGTAATGTCCGGGAATGCGCACGTTGTCAAATACAATTTCCCCCTGGGGATCATCCCGGGTGCCCAGTTTATCTATCGGCGGAGAGATGGTTACTCCGGGAGCATCTACTGGGATAATCGCCGCGCCCACATGGGTGGGGCTTTCGTGGGGCGGGATCAACGGGTGGGTAAGGATCCAGGTGGCGCAGGGAGCCGAGGAAGTCCAATAGGACTTGGCTCCATTGATTATCCAACCGTCCCCCTCCGGCTCGGCCCGGCAAAAGCCTTTTGTCCCCAGCTTTTCGGGATCGGGCATGGACATGGCCATGATATAGTCGGAACCACGTTCCGGGTCCATTACCGACCAGCAGCCGCGGTATTTGTCTTCTTCGTCCTCCATCCAGGGCCGCAGCACCTCATCAATTAGCTCCGGCGAGCCGATCAAGCTCATGATCGCCGTAGGGATCATATCCACCCCAATGGCGGTGGCGAAACCGACGCTGCCCCAGGCAATCTCCTCGAAGAAGATATTAAAGGCTTCGGGACCGGAGTAGCTTCCCCCGAATTCTTCGGGTACCAGCAGCCGGTGGTAGCCGTTCTGCTTCATCTTGCGCATTACTTCAAAATAGGGGGAGCCTTCCTGGTTCGTCTCCCGGTACGGCATCTGATCCAGCTGCCGGGCCGCGGGCCGGATCACCTCCCGGGCAAAGCGGTGCAGCTCGTTGCGGAGCATAACCAGCGCTTCGTTTTCCCGAATGGAAGAGTCAATTTCATAGTACATTTCACCAGCCTCCTTGCTCCTTATGGTTACCCATAGTTAACCGGTCTTCCGAAAGATTAAAGCACTTTTAAGGTTTTGCCCGGGGGGATCACAAAATCGGTTATTGTAAAGTAGGTGGCAATATGGTCCACGGGTTGAACCCGCCGGATCCGATCGTGAGACGGCGGGAAGAACACTTTGCCGCTGCCGGCCAGGGAATAGATGGGTTTGTATTCCAGGTTGGTGGTGCAAATGTCCCGGTAGCTGTAACCCTTGGTATCCGGAGAAGGAAGAGCCCTGACGTTGATCATCGTCCCCAGGTCGGGCCACTCGGCCGGATCGCTGATCTCGGCCTCGATGCGCATAATCTCCATGCCCCGGCGGCGGACCGTTCCCAGGCAGCGGTCTCCTTCCACGGAAAGGTTGATCTCCGCCAGGGTTTTGGGAAACCCCAGGACCTCGCGCCCGGCGATTAGGGCCCGGTCGGCGCCCAAGGTATGGTCGCCGTACATCTGATCGATATACATGTAGGCGGTATGCATACCCACCAGGTCTTCGTACTGGCATTCCACGAACAGGGCCGCCTCCTTGTAACTGCCGATGGAGGTGTTCGGGTACTCGGCCACCAGGGCTATCGCCATCCCCAGCGCGCCCGGGGAGAGCTCTGCCGGGAGCAGCTCCTTGACCGTCTCTTCCGAAATGGTAAACAGGTGAATCAAAAGGCGGGCCTCTTTGTAAATAATCCCCTCCATCCCCCGGTACTGCTGTATGTGCTGCTCCCGGCTGACAATGGGATCATGAAGCGGAATAGCGATAATATCATCTTCCGGTTTTGGCCAATCGACCATTTCCAAACTCCTTTCCATATAATAAAGTGGGTATTGTATCGGTCATCTTTCTTTCGCAATGCCGACCATGGATCACCCCCTGAAGTTACTCTATGCCGCCAATGGGCCGGTACAGAACAATAGCCGGTCCAGCAGCACCGTTATCGAAACTCAATGCTTGACCCAAATAATTTGATTGAGATTAATATTTAAGGCGTTTTAAGAGGTAAGGGGACAAAATACTTAAAGTAGGTTTGCTGCTCGAACTTATGCTGGGGTGTTAGGGTCTGGCTGCTCAAAAAATATTCGGCAAAACGACTCTTTTTCCTGCTTTAAAATAAGAATATTTAAAATATTTTTTTAATTTAAGGGGGTCAGGTCTTGAATTGTGAATTTTATTATGGGCGTCATTTTAGGCATGGGGTCAGGTCTTGAATTGCTAGCTTTTGGGGACCATTTTTCGGACTATCTTGCTGATTGTGGAGTAGTGAATGCCCAGAAAATCCGAAATCTCCATCAACGAGTAGCCATGTTTAACGTGGGCCTCGTAAATCCTTTCATTTCTAATGTATTTGGTTAAGCAGGCGGCAAAGATCTCTTCAAGAGTGGGCCGACTAGCGAAGCGTTGATGCCGCGGTATCTCTTTTATGCCCTCTTTTTCTTGAAGCAAATCCTTCAACTGTTCCACAAAATTCTTGCTGCCTAGCAAAACTTGTCCGTCAAGGTTGTCCCAAGGCGATTTTTTACTTAGGCCAACCCTGACAAATTCTCGATAATGCCTTTGAGCATCCTGCCTGTTGGTTCCAAACATGCCCAGAATCCAGTCCACCGTCAGAAACTCGGGAACCTCGGTGAATCCGGCTGTTGGCAGGTAGCTTCCCCATTGCCAGTGCTCAGGCAATTCCACGAGCCCCGCTCTGACCGGGTTGAGCACTACATATCGGCACAACTCAAGGAGATAGTTTTCTTTATCCACCAAAATCGCCTTGTATCTGCCCTGGAAAACATGTCCTACCTGCTTATGTCTTTTATTGTAACGCTGGGTATAGACACCGTTGATTTGCCTCATGCCCAGGGAAAGGTTGGCTTCGGGGGTCTCAATGAGCAGATGATAGTGGTTGTTCATCAAGCAATAGGCATGACAAAGCCAGTTGTGCCTTTTTACAGTTTCATTGAGGATATCGAGGAAGTTTTCGCGATCCTGGTCATCCCGGAATATGTTATTCTGGGCATTTCCCCGGGTTGTTATGTGATAGACCGCCCCGGGGTATTCGATACGCAACGGTCTGGCCATGGCATATATAACATAGCATACAAAAAAGCCATATTTCAAGATCGAAATTACTGTTTTTCCCAGCACAGCAAAAATTCACATTTCAAGATCGGCCCCCATGCCCAAGAATTGGGCACTATAAATTTCCAAAATCCACATTTCAAGGCCTGACTCCATAACATATAACATATTTTTCCTAAAAATTCACAATTCAAGACCTGACCCCGAGTTTTTTGGGGGTGATGATCTCCACCTGGAATCCTTTCCGGCTTCGGGATACCGTGGAGGCCATGAAGCCGAAGAAGACCGCCGACCAGACGGCGCCGGTGAAGAAGACCCCCCACAGGATTCGGGCCGCCTTCGGCCAGAGCAGGGGGCGGGTCAGCAGGTAGCCCAGGTAAAGAAATGTTTCGGGGAAGCCCCAGGCAAAGGAGACTTCGGGTATCTTCGGCAGGACTGCCATCAGCTCCGCCGGGGGAAAGATGTAGGCTACCCCCAGGCTTAACAGCAGTATAAAAATCAAGTTGAGCAGGTACATTAGCATGGTCGCACCCGTTGAAACGCTGCCCATGGGGTTTCCCGGGTTAAAGCGGCAGCTCCTGATGGAGAAGTTCAAGCCCATGGCGCTGGCACCCAGGGAGAGGAACACCGCGCCCACCGCCATGGCCAGAATCATGGAAGATGAGAGGCGGAGCAAGGCCGCCGTCCCCGCCAGCAGCGCCTCCATTAAAAGCACGGTGGGCAGGATTACCGCCAGCAGCTTCCCCCAGACCACGGGCCACCCCGACAGGGGCACGCTGTTCAGAATCCAGTCCGCCTCCCCTTCGCGGCCGAAGGACTGCAGGGCCATGTTGCCGCTAAACATGATGGTATAGATCAGCAGCACGGAGAATAGCGAGCTTTGCGCCGATTCCACGGAGAGATAGAGATACTGCCCAATAAAGAAAAGCATAAATACCAGGGGAACCAGGTAACCGAACCACGCCCGGGTATCGCGGCGCAGGTAAAGCAGGTCTTTGCGGGCCACGGACCACATCCCCCGCCAGGAGGATCCGCTAGCCTCCGCCGTCCCGCCGTCAACCACCACTGAAAGGGCGTCTTCCCGGCGCCGCAAGCCCCGGCGCTGGGAGCTCGGGATGCGGGCGGTCTTCCTTCTGGGCCCGCCTCCCCCCTCGCTCAGGGAGATCCAGCCCCGGCGAAAACCGCGCTCCACCAGCGGAAAAGAGATGCCGACCAGCAGCGCACCCAAAAGGAGCAGCAGCAGGCTCCAGCCCAGGGCGGAGAGGTGGCTGCTCGTGGCGGCCCCCTCCAGGACCAGGGAACTCCAACCCCAGGGAAACCAGTCCATGACCCGCACCAGTTCTCCCTGGCCGGCCATCCAGGCGCTGATATCAAAGCTTTCGCTGCGGGAGATGATCAGGTTGGGCAACTGAAAGAGCAGGGCAATAAAAATCCCGCCCACGGCGCCGATAACACCCACCGCTTCCCGGCTGCGGTGGGGCGGCACGATGCGCATCACCAGCAGGTTCAGCAGCTCCGCCAGGGCGGTGCCCACCGCCCAAAGCCCGCCCACTACCGGTATGATCCAGAGATAGTATAGAGGACCGGCGCTGAAAAGGAGGCCGTAAAACAGGGCCGGCAAAAGGATCAAAAAGACCACCGGCAGGAAGTTGCTGAAAGCTACCACCAGGGACTTGGAGGCAAATACGGCCCGGGTGGATACCGGTGCCACAAACAGCAGCTCCAGATCCTCGGACATGTAGAGGACGGAGAAAGCAGTGGCGATTCCGAAAAATATTTGGGCCGCCATCCCGGCCAGGAAGAGCAGCGAGAGGAAGCCGCGGGCGATGCCGGGATCCATGGCCCCCAGGGCTCCGTAAGCCTCCACGCCCAGGTAGACCATCAGGGAAAGAAAGCCAAAGAGCATGCAGGCCACAACAAGCCAGACGGCCGCCGACCAATGGCGGAGCTTATTCCAGGTCACCCGCAGCTGGGTAGCCATCAGCAGCTTAAAATCCATCCAGGCCGGGCGGGGCGGCGGGGCTTGGACCAGCGGGGAGAGAAGGTCATTTTTCACCGTTGTTCCCCTCCTCCAGGCTGCGGATCAGTTCGGCGTCCTCCTGCCCTCCGGTCAGTTCCAGGAAGATATCCTCCAGGCTCTCTCCGCCGTGGCCGACCTGCTGCCGCAGCTCTTCAGGACTCCCTTCGGCGATGAGGCGCCCCCCCCTGAGGATGCCCACCCGGTGGCACATCCGCTCGGCAATCTCCAGGATGTGGGTGGAGAGAAATACCGCCGCCCCCCGGCGGGCCAGTTCCTGCAGGACATCTTTCAGAAAGCGGGCGCTGCGGGGATCCAGGCCCACGGTAGGCTCGTCCATAAGCAGCACCCGCGGACGGTGAATCAGCGCCGCCGCCAGGACTACCTTCTGGCGCATGCCGTGGGAAAAGCCTTCCAGCAGTTCGTCGGCCCGCTCTTCCAGGCCGAACATGGCCAGCAGCTCGCCGGCCCGCTCCCGGGAGCTTTCTACAGGCATGCGGTAAAGGTCCGCCATCAGAAAAAGAAACTCCCGCGCCGTCAGTTTGCCGTAAAGCCTGGGCTGGTCCGGCACATAGGCCGCCAGGGCCTTGGCCTTGGCGGGCTCCCGGGCAATGTCATATCCGCATATAAAAGCCCGGCCGGAGCTGGGTTCCAGCAATCCCGTCAACATCCTGATGGTAGTGGTTTTACCGGAGCCGTTGGGCCCCAGGAAACCGTAAATCTCCCCGGCCTTAACCTCCAGGTCGAGGCTGTCTACCGCCGTTACCCTGCCAAACCGCTTGGTCAGTTTATCCGTTTTAATGAGGATCTCATCCAATCCGGCCCGCTCCTTCCCTAAAAGGTAACCAACGCTATCTAAATACTATCTCTATAATATTACCATATAAAATTTGTGGGAGTAAAAAAAGGAGCTTTTCTTTGGAAATAAAAAAAAGCACTTTTGTGGGGAAGCAAATTGGTGGGAAAAGGGTTTTTTGGGTATTTTTTTTACGTATATAAAACAAGCGGCCCCCGTCTTTGCGGCATAAAAAAGGAAAGCGGGCCGCCTCCCTTTGCCTTTTCGAGGCGGCCCGCCAAAAGCAAGGCTTTTCCGGGGCCAAGAGCGCTTAACGGTTCTGGAAAGCGTGTTCGCTTTTGGCGGCGCTCTTTAGCTTGGACAGCTCCCTCCGGTCCGAGGTTCCGCCGGCAAAAATAATCAGGAGAATTCCCAGCCCCACCAGGGCCAGGCTCAGGTAAGCGGGGGGCAGAATCGTATCCAGCACCAGGTTCAAAAAGGTCCCCGCCGCCCCCGCCGTCACGATCATGATCGCCGCGGCGGCAGCCATGTCTTTGAACCCCAGTTCCCGGATCAGGATGGTAAAAGTAGCCGCACAGGGAAAGTATGCGGCCAGGACGGTGGCGCCAATAACGAACTGTTTCGCCGTAAGGCCCAGCGGCACCAGCATGGCCACGGCCACGTCCTTGCGCAAAAAACCGACCAGGAAGGTGGTAACCGACTCCCCGGGAAGGCCGTAGAGGGTGCTCATCAGGGGGCTTAATATCCCCCCCAGGTAATCGATAACCCCGCTGATATACAGGATGTTTATAAAGACGATGCCTCCAAAGATATAGGGCGTGGCGTGAACGACGAGGTGGCTGATGCGCATCCCCAGCTTTTTGGCCTGGGCTTTGAATTGGGGCAGGCGGTAAGGAGGGATCTCCACCACCATGGAGGGGGTGTAGCCGCTGAGACTGCGGTCCAGGATCAGCCCCAGCACTACCCAGATAAAGAACAGGGTGGCGTAGACCACGCTTAAGTAGGCTCCGCCATAGCGTCCCACCAGGCCAAAAATCATGGCGTTCTGGGAGATGCAGGGCACTGCCACCGCCGTAAGGGTTAAAGCGATAAAGCGCTCCCGCCTGCTTTCCAGGTTGCGGGCCGCCAAAACCGCCGGGACATTGCAGCCGAAGCCCAGCACCGTGGGAATAATGGCGTAGCCGTGCAGGCCGATCCGGTGCAGGATCCGGTCAACCATTACCGCCAGCCGGGGCAGGTAGCCGCAGTCCTCCAGAAAGCCCAGGACCACGTAAAAGATCAACAGGTAGGGCAGAACGACTCCGAAAGCCACGTAGATACCCGTGCTCAGCAGGCCCATGGACTCTTCCAGGCTTATTTCCCCTCCCACCAGCCGGCCGATTAAGATCTCGTGCCAGAAGCCTCCGCCGCCCAGGAGCTGGGACAGCTGCCCCAGCAAGGGCTCGTAAAACCGGGCAAAGACAACATCCTCCATAAAGCCCACCAGGTATTCGCCCACGCCGATGACTATTCTAAAGGTAAGGTACATGACCAGCAAAGCCAGGGGAACCCCGGTCAGGGGCTTTAAGCTGGCCAGTTCCAGGCTCTCCAGCCAGGTATGATGGCGGTGGGTTACCTGCTGGACCGCCTCCACCAGGCGGCCTACCTCGGCCCACCGTTCGTCGGTGGTCAGAGGCTCCACCCCGCCGGCGCGAGCGCGGGACAAGGCGCCTACCAGCTCTTTAATCCCTTCCCCGCTGATGGCCACGGTAGGAACAACGGGAACGCCCAGGAGCTCTTCCAAGCGGGGGATATCGATGCGGATCCCCTTGCGCCGGGCATCATCGATCATATTCAGGGCCACTAGCATGGGGACGTTGCGCTCCAGAAGCTGCCGGGTCAGCAGGAGATTGCGCTCCAGGTTGGTGGCGTCCACCACGTTAATAATCAGGTGGGCCTTCTCCACCAGCTTTGCCGTAACCTCTTCCGCCGGGCAGGTGGGTTCCAGGCTGTAGGTTCCCGGAGCATCGATCACCTGGTACGTCTCCCCGCCCGTATGCAGCTGACCCTGGGTATATTCGACGGTGGTCCCGGTGTAATTGGAGATCATGACCCGGGCCCCAGTCAGCTGGGAAAAGATAACGCTTTTGCCTACGTTGGGATTTCCAACCATAACTATGTTCTTACTCATTGGCATTCACCTGCCCATTGCCATTCACCTGAACAAATATTTGCAAAGCTTTGCCGTAGCCGATGGCCAACTGAAAGCCGTCAACCTTGACCACTACCGGGCCGCCATGGAACAGCCCGCTCACCTTGGTAACCTTCTTTCCGGGGCGGAGACCCAGGGAGTAAAGCTTTCCGGCAATGCCTCTACCTCCCTGGATATGGACTATCGTCCCAGATTGGCCTTCTTTCATCTCCACCAGCGATACTGTCATCCGCCTCACCTCGGAACAATAATAGGTGTTAGGTTTGCCTAACTTGTTCCAAGGATAATTTTACTCCACTTTTTTACCCCTGTCAACATATGGTTTGGCCTTTGCTATACTTATTTTTCGTTGGTTTAAGGGTGCCTGGGGAACTGGGCGTTAAACTGCCGGCATGTTTTTATGTAAAGGGGAGAAGACGCCGCCAGGACAGGGGCTAATTTCTGCTGCTCTGACGGAGCAGCCGCCCTGCCCTTCTGCAAAAAGTTTCCGGCACAACCGTCGCCACGTCACGATTGTTCTGCAAGAAAAAAAGGACTAAAGGGCCGGATATTGCGCCTCGAACCACTAGAGGATGCTTCCGGCCATGCCCGTCCATTCAAAATAATAAAGGGCCGGAAAGGACACCCGCCGCGAACTCGGTCCGGTCTAGGCGGCGCTGCCGGCCCCGTCAAACAGGAATATGTAGATCTTTTTTTACCCGGCTCGCATCAGCACTCGCTGTAGCCGCACGCTTCGCACTTGGCGCAGCCTTCCACTCGAATCAGGGCGCCCGTTCCACAGTCGGGGCATAGCTCCCGGCAGTGGTTGTGGTTTCCGTTCCCGTTCCAGCTAATGCTGGCCAGCTCCCGGATGGCTCTCCCGATGGCATCGGGAACGCTCATAATCCGGTTGGGGCCGAAGCCCACGGAGCGGGCTCCGCCGATCCCTTCCAGCTGGGCCACAATCTCTTCGACGGCCACCCCGCAGCGCAAGGCCAGGGAAATCAGGCGGGCAATAGCCTCCGTAAAGGCGACTACATCGCTTCCCGCTTTTCCAATCTGGGCAAACAGCTCGAAAGGCTTGCCGTCTACCGTGTTTAACGTTACAAAAAGATTGCCCAGGGAAGTGGGCAGGCAGGTAGTGCTGCCCTTCAGGGTTTTCGGCCGCTTGGACGGCTTCAGCTTCTCCTGGTCGGCGGCCCCGGCGTTTAAAACCTGCTTCTCTCGAGAGCCGTCCCGGTAGATGGTAATCCCCTTGCACCCCAGCTTCCAGGCCATGATATAAGCGTTTTTAACATCCTCCTGGCTAGCGTCCCGGCGCAGGTTTATCGTCTTGCTGACGGCATTGTCGGTATGCTTCTGGAAGGCCGCCTGGTGCCGGACATGCCAGCTCACGTCGATCTCCATGGCCGTTTTAAAGAGGCGCCTGACCTCTTCAGGAACCGGGGCGTCAGGGGGAATGGTCCCGTTCCGGGCGATAAGCTTCATCAGTTCCTCGCTGTAGAAGCCGCCTGCTTTCGCCATCTCCAGGAAGAGAGGGTTGACTTCGGGCAGGTCCAGCCCCCCCAGGATATTTTTGCGAGTGAAAGCAATGCTGAAGTAGGGCTCAATACCGCTGCTGGCCCCCGCCAGGATGGAGATGGTCCCCGTGGGGGCAATGGTGGTGCGGGTGGCATTGCGAACCCGGTCCTCCTTCCGGCCGGTATCATAGATGCTGCCCTTAAAATTGGGGAAGACACCCCGCTCCTTCGCCAGCGCCACCGACACCTTTTTGGCCTCTGCATTGATAAAGCTCATCACCTGATCCGCCGTCTCCAGGGCCTCTTCGGAATCGTAAGGGATCCCCAGCTTGACCAGCATGTCGTGCCAGCCCATGACCCCCAGCCCGATCTTCCGGTTCCCGTGCTTGTGCATCTGGGCAATCTCCTCGATGACGTAGTTGCTGGCATCGATGACATTGTCCAGGAAGCGAACGGCGATCTTTATCACCCGGCGCAGCTCATCCCAATTGATTTGCCGCTCCGGGGTTACAAATTTGCCCAGGTTGATGGAACCCAGGCAGCAGGCTTCATAAGGCAGGAGCGGCTGCTCTCCGCAGGGATTGGTGGTCTCATACTTGCCCAGGTGGGGAGTGGGGTTAAAGCGATTCATCTGATCGATGAAAATAACTCCCGGATCACCTTTGCTCCAGGCCTTATCGACGATTAAGTTGAAGACCTCCACGGCATTCAGACTAACTGTCTGGCCCGTCTCCGGATCAACATGGGGCTGGCCGTTGCGGGGATTAATCAGGGGATACATGGGATCGGGATCTTCGCCCGTGGCTTTGCGCATAAATTCATCGGATACCGTTACCGACAAATTAAAATTGGTAATCTCGTCCTCGTTCTCCTTGCAGCAAATAAAATCCAGGATATTGGGATGGTTGTAAATCAAGGAGCCCATGTTGGCGCCCCGCCGGGTTCCGCCCTGTTTTACGGCTTCCGTTGCCGCATCAAATATTTTTAGAAACGAGATCGGCCCGCTGGCCACCCCGTTGGTAGAGCAGACAAAATCCCCGCTGGGTCGAAGCCGGTCAAAGGCGAAGCCTGTCCCCCCACCTGTTTTCTGCACCAGGGCCATCTGCTTCAGGGAAGTAAAGATGCCCTCCATGCTGTCTTCGATAGGCAGGACAAAACAGGCACTTAACTGCTGCAGCTCCCTTCCCGCATTCATCAGGGTTGGAGAATTGGGCATAAACAAGGCGTCGGCCATGACCTGGAAGAATTCTTCTTCGATCTGTTCAATTTGCTGCTGATCCTTTTTGTAATCTTTTTCTACGGCAGCAATATTTTTGGCCACCCGTCGGAGCAAGTCTTCCGGTGTTTCCACTGGGTGGCCATGCTGGTCTTTGATCAAGTAGCGCTTTTCATAAGTGATCCGGGCATTCTCGCTTAACTCCACGTCGAGGCCTCCTTACTGACAGTATATGGCAGCTTTCCCCAATGTTATAGTAATTCGCCCTTCATACATGCAAATCCTACAAGCAAATCCGAACTTTAGTTTATTATTCTTTATAATTCCTTCGGCAAAAAATATTTTTCCTAATGACCAAAGTTACACCCTCCCATTGATTAATGTCACTCACCAAAATGAGCCAAAGTCACCGTTCCCCAGGCAACCTTGGCCCACGAAAACCTCAGGCAATGAACAGTAGTATACAGTAAAACCCATCACCAATTCTGTTGGCTTTTAAGAACACAATCGCCCAACCGGACCCCGAGAAACCCAGCTACCACCGGGCACTTGGCCCGGAGCAGGAAAAAAATATTGCCCGGTTCCTGCTCCAGGGATTCGAAATTCCCCTGACCCTTGGCGATGATCAGATCAGAATTCCTTCTTAAAACAATAATAATCGGCCTCACTTGCAGGCCACCGGGCCAAAGCTAAGGCCGGCTTTCCAGGACTTCAACGGAATCGCCTACTTTAACATTTCGGAAAACCGCTATCCAGCCCGGGTTTTGTTCCTTCCGGCGGTTACCCGCCACCTCAGCTCAATAATCCGTTCTTTTCCCGCACTGGCTGCGCATTAACCCAGGCCCACACCCTCGTTTCTTAACCGGGTATCCTCTCCAGATCGGAAGACAACTTCATTATGGGTATATACCTATAACTATTATAGCTCATTATGGGTATATGTCAATAATAAATAATAAAATGACAAGCTCAACCATATCTATAAATAGGACAACTGACGGGAGGGAAAGAGAAGGGTGAAGCGCTATTTAAGCCGGGAGCTTCTGCTGAGTCTCTTCCTAACATTCCTGGTCTTGGCCCTGTACCTGGCCCGTACCCATCCCTCCGGGATGCTGGGAGCCGGAGAGAGGGAAAAAAAAGAAAGCCTGGCCACCCTGGTCTTTGCCGGCGACGTGATGGTCCACGATAGCCAGATCGAAGCAGCCTACCGGCCCGAAGACGGCAGTTACAGTTTCTACTCCTGCTTCGAACCTTTAAAAGAGATCACCGCCAGGGCGGACCTGGCCGTGATCAACCTGGAAACCGTTCTGGCCGGTGAAGAGCTGGGCTATACCGGCTACCCGGCCTTTAATACTCCCGAAAGCCTGGCCCGGGCCCTTAAAGAGGCCGGCTTCGACCTGGTTTGCACCGCCAACAATCATTCCCTGGACCGGGGCGAAACGGGGGTGCTCAAGACCCTGGAACACCTGGAAGCCGCCGGGCTGAAGTCCTTTGGGACCTACTCCTCCCGGGAAGCCCGGGAGAAGCCCCTCCTCGTGGAGACAAAGGGGATCAAAATTGCCTTCCTGGCCTATACCTACGACACCAACGGAATTCCCCTGCCGGAAAACAAGGAATACCTGGTCAATATGCTGGACCCTGAACTGATCATCGCCGATATCCACCGGGTTCGCCGGCGGGCGGATCTTGTAGTCCTCTATATTCACTGGGGCCTGGAGTACCACCGGGAGCCTTCCCCGGAACAGCAGAAACTGGCCTCCCTCCTCTTCCGGGAGGGGGCCGACATCATCGTGGGAAACCATCCCCACGTGGTCCAGCCCATCGAATTTATCAAGTTTCCTTACCGGAGAGAGCTTAAGGAAGGGGTGGTCGCCTACGCCCTGGGAAATGTCACCGGCGACCAGATCCAGCCGTACACGGACAGCGGAATTCTCCTTTTCGTGCGGGTGAGGATGGAAGAACCCTCCCGGAAAGTGGAGATCGTGGAGGTTAGCTATGTTCCCACCTGGATTCATCGCTTCTACCGCGACGGACGGCGGGACTTCCGGGTGCTGCCTCTGCTGCCGGAGGAGTCCTACTGGCGCCGGCTGGAGGAGGACCCCTACCTGACCCCCGGGAATCTGCTGCAGCTGCAGCAGCTGCAGGAAGAGATGCGGGAACACTTGCGCTACGTGCCGCAAGGGCTGCCGGCAGAGACCCCCCGTTAATCCCCTTTGTTTAAACGGGAGGGCCGGACCAGCGGATGGCTTCCTTATCCTCGTGAAGGGGTAGGCGGACCTCAAATAGGGTGCGGCGGGGATCGCTGAAAGCGGCAATCCGGCCGCCGTGCAGTTCGACGATATTCTTGGCGATGGCCAGGCCCAGGCCTGTGCCTCCGGAAAACTCGGCCCTGGACTTCTCCACCCGGTAAAAGCGCTCAAAAATATGGGGCAGTTCCCCGGCGGGTATGGGCGGCCCGTAATTGATTACCTCCACCACCGCCCGGTCCCCCTCCTCCCGCCAGGCCAGGTCCATATACTTCCCCTCCCGCCCGTAGCGGGCGGCGTTGGCCAGGAGGTTCTCGAAAACCCGGACCAGCTGGTCCCCGTCGCCGCGAACCAGGACCCTCCCCGCGGGGGGGAAGGTGCGGCAGTCCACTCCGGCCTGCTCCAGCAGCGGCTGCATCTCCACCACCAGCTGCTCCAGGAGCTCTCCCAGGTCAAGAAGGTGCAGGTTCAGCTGGATGCCCCCGCTGGAGAGCCGGGTGTATTCGAAGAGGTCCTCGATCATCTTCTGCAGGCGCAGGGCCTTGCTATAGACGATCTGGGTATAGTGGCGCAGCTCCACCTCGTCCCGGTAGCGGTCGCTCTCAATTAAGTCCAGGTAGCCCAGGATGGAAGTTAGGGGAGTACGCAGATCGTGGGAGACACTGGTCACCAGCTCGTCCTTGGCCTGCCTGGCGAGCCGCTCCCGGGTAATAGATTGATGCAGGCGCTCCGCCATCCGGTTCACGTTTTCCGCCAGCTGGCCCAGCTCGTCCCGCCCCAGGGGCGGCACCCGGTGCTCCAGATTGCCGGCGGCGATGGCCTCCAGAGAGTTGCCGATCTGCTCGAAGCCGCTGATAATTTCCCGGGTCATCAGGAAGAAGAAGAGCAGGAAGAGGATTGCCGTTGCCAAAAAGATAACCACGAAGAACCCCATGGGTTCGTAGACAGAGAGCAGGTCAACGACAAACCGCAGCAGATCCCCCAAAACCGGAAGATCCAGCGGGTAGAGCATCACCGCCAGCAGGACCGCGCCTCCCACTATGGCCGCGGCGTAGAATATACTGAGCAGAAAATATTTAATCATCTTCCAGCGGAGGCCGGAGAAAAATTTAATCTTCAACTTTGTACCCTACTCCCCATACGGTTTTGATGAACTGCTCCCCCCCGGCTTGCTTCAGCTTCTCCCGAATTCTCCGGATATGGACCATGACCGTGTTCCGGGATTCGAAGCTTTTTTCCTTCCAGACCCGCTCAAAGATCTCCTCGGCACTGAATACCCGTCGCGGGTGGGAGACCAGCAGGTAAAGGATCTCAAACTCCGTGGGGGTCAGGGAGACCGGTTGGTCGTAGACCTTTACCTCCCTAGTAAGCTGGTTCATGGTCAACCCCTTCACCCCGATCTCTTCCCTGCCCGCCGGGCTTTCCGCCGGCCGGGCATTCAGGTAGAGGTAGCGCCGCAGCTGGGATTTCACCCGGGCTACCAGCTCCAAAGGGTGAAAGGGTTTGGTCACGTAGTCGTCCGCCCCCGTGGCCAGGCCCAGGACTTTGTCCATCTCCTCGGACTTGGCGCTGAGCATGATGATGGGGATGTTCTGCTCCCGGCGCAGCCGGCGGCAGACCTCCAGGCCGTCGATGCGGGGCATCATGATATCCAGGATAACCAGCTGCACCTCCTCCTTCTGCAGCACCTCCAGCGCTTCCCGGCCGTCGGCGGCCCGGGTCACCCGGAAGCCCTCGTTGAGGAGGTAGATCTCCACCAGGCCGGCAATCTCCTGGTCGTCGTCCACCACCAGAATATGCGGCCTCCCCGCGGTGTCAGGCGTGAGATATGACATAATCCATGTTCCCCTTTGGGCCCAACCGGCGGCGGAGCCGGCCCTCCCTTTCGAGCCGGGCCGGCTTGACCTGTTCCACCCGTGAGAGTCAGGCCCGCTCTGTGAACCCCTGATAACTAGCTCGTCTCCCGGTGCCGGCCCCGGCCATGGTCGCCGGGGCCAATCTTTACGTCTTGTCCATGTTCGCCTTCTCGTCCCGTCACGTCGTTGCAGCCAATCCCGGCCCCCGAGGCCGGGGTCCGGCTGCCCGCACCAGTTTTTTTCAGCATAACATGCTAGAGGTCGCGGCGCAACGCCTGCAGGACGTCTACCTGGGTGGCTTTCGCCGCCGGACGCAAGCCCGATGCCACGGCCGTAACGGTGCAAATGAGAAAGCTGATTGCCGACAAGTCGGCCGGTATTAAGGAGAAGCGAAAGCCGGCCGGAACCGTCTCACCAAAGACCCAGTCAAAGAGAAGGGGAAGTCCCAGGTTAATGACGCCGCCCACCAGGTAAGCCAAGGCCACCCCCGTCAGCGCTCCGGCCACGCCGATATAACCGCTCTCCAGCAGGAAAAGGCGCTTAATTACCCGGGGATGGGCGCCAACCGCCTTCATGATCCCGATCTCCCGGAAGCGCTCCGTTACCGCCATGGTCATGGTATTGTAGATGCCGATGGAGGCGATGATTACGGCGATGGTCCCCACCAGGAACAGGCCGACCTTGAAAATGAGGAAGTAGAAGTTGACCTCGTCGATCTCGTTAAGCACGGAATAGACCAGGTATCCCTCCTTCTCCAGGCGCGCCGCCACCTCTTTAACCTCCTCCACCTGGCGGGTGTACAGGTTCACCTGATCGTAACGCCGCGGGCTGCGCTCGAGATCTACTGTCTCCCGCTCCTCTTCCGGGGTTTCCGGCCCCAGGATATGGGCGCGGCGGGTTTTGGTAAAGGCCTCCATCCTATCCAGGAGATCTTCGGAAATATAGATGCGCTGATCCCTTTCCCAATCCCGGGAGGGAGCGGCAGCAATACCGACGACCTTTACGGTAAAGGTTTCGGTGGCCTCTTGACCATCAAAGATCTGGCGGATCTCCAGCTTTAGCTCTCGGCCCAGGAACTCCCGGATCTCCGGGGGCTCCTCCTGGATCTCCTCTTCCTGCTGGAAGCTGTCGTTAAAGTGGTAGCCCACCAGCACTTCGTTCTCCTTTTCCGGCAGCCGGCCGGCATAGAGTTCCCGTCCCATGGCTGCTTCGGCGGGGAAATGAACGGCGCAAACCACCGTCCTCCCCCGGAGAGAGCCGCAGTAAATCTCTGGAGATTGGTCCAGGTAGGCCCGGCGAGTAACCGCCTTTGCGCCCGGGTAGCCTTCCAGCGCGGATACCAGTTCCGCATCCAGGGACAGGTGTTTCTGCTCTCCATCCACCTCCACCCATTTCCCGTGGATTTGAATCTGGTTCAGGATGCTCTCCTCCAGCAACTGGTCCACCACCCCTTTTTGCACCCCGTAGCCCAGGGAGGCCAGCACAATCAGGAAGGCACAGCCGACGGCGGTGGCGAAAACAGTCATGTAGGTGCGCGATTTGTTCTTCTTCAGGCTGCTGCAGACCATCCGGTGGGCATCTTTCAGCCTCATACCGCCGCCCCCTCTCCCACCAGGCGCCCGTCCTGCAAATGAATCCGGCGCCCGGCTATGGAGGCCACCCTCCGGTCATGGGTGACGATGAGGAAGGTGACCTGCAACTCCCGGTTGAGCTGGAGAATAAAGTCCAGCAAAGCGCGCTCGTTTTCGCTGTCCAGGCTTCCCGTTGGCTCATCGGCCAGGATCAGGGGCGGCCGGAGAACCAGGGACCGGGCCACGCTCACCCGTTGCTGCATCCCCCCGGAGAGCTCGTCACCGTAGAAAGCGGCAAACTCGGCCAGGCCGACCCGCTCCAGCATCTCCTCCGCCAGCCGTCTCCTCTGCTTCGGCTCCACCTTCCTAAGAACCATGGGCAGTTCCACATTTTCGTAGACGGTCATCCCCGGGATAAGCTGGTAGTTTTGAAAGATGAAGCCGATCTTCTGCAGACGGAAGTCGGCCCACTCCCCTTCGCTGAAACGGGTAACGGGACAGCCGTCAATCTCGATCTCACCGGCACTGGGCCGAATAAAGCCGCTGATCAGGTTAAGCAAGGTCGACTTGCCCGAGCCGCTTCTCCCGGTAACAGCCACGATCTCCTTCCTGGCCACATGCAGGTCGATCTCGTGAAGAACGGGCACTTCGATTATCCGGCCTCTCTTTCCAATCCGGTAAGTATGGCTAAGCCCTTTAATACGAATCATGCCAATCCTCCCTCCTTTTTGCTGGCATGTGAAATTCTTTCTTCTTGGCGAGCGGCTGCCTATAATATAAGAGGTTGATCTTAAAATAAGCTGCCGGTTTTTCTTACAAATTTCTTAAAAATAGTTGCCGGGCCAGGCACAATTTTTCAGAATATTCAATTAAGTTGACAAAGTTGACGTGCCAGGCACCTATAAAGTAAAATGATGGAAAAATAAGCCGGGGATGGCCTGAGATGGCAAGGAAAGAAAAAGTATTGTCCGTTAACCTGCACCGCGCCGGCTATGCCAAGGAGTCTCCCGTAGTCCGGGAGATTAGTTTCCATTTGAACCGGGGGGAGATAGTGGGCCTTATTGGCCCCAACGGATCCGGCAAAAGTACGGTGATCAAGGCCATTGTGGGCCTCCTGGGCCACGTGGAAGGCGAGATCTCTTTTCCGGGCGGTGATAAAACTTATGCCTACATCCCGGAACAGCCGGTTTTTTATGATGAGCTGACGCTTATGGAGCACCTGGAGCTGGCCGCCTCGGCCTACGAGCTGGACCGAGATTACTACCGGGCAAGAGCGGAAGAGCTGCTCCGCCGGTTCAAATTGGATCGGGTCAAGCACTATTTCCCGGTGAACTTCTCCAAGGGGATGCAGCAGAAGGCAATGATCATCGTCGGGCTGCTGCTCAACCCCGAGCTTTTTATTATCGATGAGCCCTTCGTCGGCCTTGACCCCAGCGCCACCGCCCGCTTTATTGAGCTGCTGGAAGAAAACAAGGCCGGGGGAGCGGCCATCCTGCTTTCCACCCATCAATTGGACCTGGCGGAGCGGATCTGTGATACTTATATTTTTCTTAATGAAGGGAAAATGATCGCCTCGGGAAGTCTTTATTCCATCCAGGAAAGGTGCGGACTGCCTGGAGCTTCCCTTTTCGACTGCTTTAAGAAGATCCTGGAGCAAGACGATGATCGCAACTAGCGCCCTGTTTCGGAAAAGGCTGCTCGCCGAATGGCAGATGAATCTCCGCGCCTGGAGATTAATGGTCGATTGGACGGTGGCGGTTTATATCATTGTTCCCTTTGCCTACCTGGGAATCTCCCAATACCTGGCCTGGTGGGCCGCCCCGCCGGCCTGGCTGAGTTTGGTGCCCCTGGATCTGTTTGCGGTGTTGTGCGGCTTGTTTGCCTGGACGGGAACAATTCGGGTATTTATTGCCCGGGCTGACCAGCTGTTCCTCTGGAGCCGGAAAAACTGGATCAAGGCAACGAGAATAAGAGGGCTGGCCTATTCTTTCCTTAAAAATTTAGCCCACACTCTCCTATTCTTTCTTTTGCTGGCTCCCTTTTTAATGGGCTGCTACCGGCTGCTTCCCGGGGAGTTGGCCGCCCTCTTCCTGACTACCCTGCTGGCGAGAATGATCATGGGGCTGCAGAAACAATTCATCCGCTTCCTTTTTAGCGGCATCAAGCGCTTCCTTCTTTCGGCTTCCACAGCTATGCTTTTGCCGGCTTTGTTCATATTCGCTTCCCGGCACCTGCTCTTTAAAGCTCTATTTGCCGGCCTGCTTATCTTCTTCCTATCCGCCGCCTGCAGCTATTTATCCCACCTGAGAGTCAATCTGCGGACAGATTTTTTCGAAGAGCTGGAGCAAGAACTGAGCGAGAAATTGAAATTTGCCGGCCTGGTCTTTGCCGCTTCCGGAATAGCGGTGCCCAAGCCCAGCAAAAGGGCCCGCCCCCTGCTGTTTAAAAAATCAAATCACCTGTTTAGGAAAAGAACCGCCGTCAACGGCCTGGTGGAGTTGTGCTTGAAATCTTTTCTGCGCAATAAAACCCACCTCCTTTACTATGCCCAGCTGGTGGCAATTTTGGCCTTAATGGTGATCGCAGTCCCTTATTTAAAATGGCTTCTCTGGCTGGGAGCCGCCTTATTGTTAACAGGATTTGTAGGCCATTGCTGGAATACATTTATCAGCACCGATTTTGCCAAAATGTTTAAGTGGCGGGCGGAAGATAAACTTGCCGCTTCGCAAAAAAGCCTTTTTTTAATGGCGCTGCCCGGTTTCGCCTTTATCAGTTTTGCCGCCGGGCTGCAGGCGTTCTCCTGGGGGGGAGCTTTCCCCGCCGCGGCCGTCGGCGCCATTGCTGCCTGGGCCTTGAGCAAAGCGGCAGCGTTCTACATGCTTGCCAAGGGCTCCTGAACAAATAGATAAAATAAATAAATAGTAATGAAATAGATATATAGAATAGCATAGATATGTACGAGATACTTACACAAGTTTACACGAGGCAACTTCAGGCGGGCTTATTGTCTCCCCTGCACCTTATTTTTTCGCCAAAGGGAAGCATGCCCTTTTACGGGTGGGCCAGAATAAATCCAAATCGGGCAAATAGTTAAAGGAGGGAAAGATGATGATCAAGGAGCTGTCTTACAACAACCAGTACTTGCCCCGGGCCCTGGAGCAGCTGTCGTCAGGAGCCTTCCTAACTACCAGGCTGGGAGAAGCCGTCAATACCATGACCATCGGCTGGGGAACGGTGGGCTTCATCTGGCAGCGCCCCATTTTTATCGTTGCTGTCCGCTACAGCCGCCATACCTACGAAATGATTGACCGGTCCGGGGAGTTTACCGTCAGCTTCCCCCTGGACGAAAGCCTGAAAAAGGAGCTGATCTTCTGCGGAACCCGGTCCGGACGGGATATCGACAAGTTTCAGGAATGCAAGCTTACCCCCCGGCCGGGACTCAGGGTGAAAGCTCCCGTGATCGGCGAGTGCCCCCTGCATTACGAGGCCAAGGTGGTCTACAAACAGGCCATGGAGCCGGCCCTGATCGATAGAGATATTGACCGGGCCTTCTACGCCACCAACGATTTCCACGTCCTCTACTACGGTGAAATCGTGGCCTGCTACATGACGGAGTCCCGCTCTTAACCGGTGGTTCATTAAAGAAGCAGGAGACCCCTCCCGGTTTCCAGATTAAGCGACGAAGGCGCTCCCTTGCCCACCGGCCTCCGGGGGCGGATGGCCCTTGGGTCAAGGGCACAGCGCTGCAAAAAAAACCGCGCCCTACAACTCCACAAAGGTAATCCCCGGGTTCCCCTCATCGGTGCGGCGGCTCTCTTTCAGAGCCGGGTAGCGGTTTACCAGCTGGCTGCCGGCCCCGCCGGCGGCGGAGTATTCTTCCCCGGGCAAAATACTTTTAACCTGCCTCCTATCCAGCATTTCCCGGAGGCATCTCCGGCAGGCTGCCTTCAGGCTGCCCCCAATTCCCCCGGAACCGTAGCCGTGAATAATGCGCAGAAGTCCGACCCCGGAATCCCGGGCCTGCAGCAGCTCCTTCTCCAGGCGGGCCAGGCCTTCGCTGACAGCAGGCATTCCCTCTTTCAGGTTCACCGTGCGCACCCTTTTATAGCCCCGCCCCGGGCGGGGTCTCCCCCGCCGCTGCCCGGAGCCGCAGAAAGGACACCGCGTCGATTGGGGAGGAATCTCGTTCCCACAGATAGAACAGGTCGGCATCTAAACTCCCTCTCCAAGGGCCATATCTTCACAAGCATCCTTGTCCCCATTTTACATTTTCCGGCGTTTAACGACAACGGAGGGAAAAGGATCCCGCCGCCGCCCTCGAGAAATATATTCTAGTACTACGAACAAAGCTGGAGTTCTCAGGGGTGTCATTGCCCAGCCTGCTGCAGCCCGGCAAGGAGGCTGTTCAGGGGGCGCCGGCCGGGGCGGGAGGCGGGCGGTTTCCGGCCGCCCGGCTTCGAGAGCCCGGCCGGCAAGACTATCGATTAAGGGAGTGATTAATTTGGCCAAGTCGAGGAAGTCCGTGGGGAAAACCATTGGCCGGCTGATCCTGGCCCTGGTGGGCCTGCTGGTGCTGGCTATTGTGGTCATCGCTGTGCGCTACCTGGTCTGGAAACCCGATCCCATGACCGCTTTCTACCGGGGGCAGAGCCTGCTGGTCATGGGACACCGGGGCGCCCCCGAGGCGGCGCCGGAGAACACCGTCTCCTCTTTCCAGGCAGCCATGGAGTTGGGGGCTCATGGCATAGAGATGGACGTCATGCTCAGCAAGGACGACTACATTGTGGTCATCCATGACTATGACCTGGATAAAACCACCGACGGGACCGGCCCCGTCAAGGAGCACACCTTGGAACAGCTAAAAGCCCTGGATGCCGGCTCCTGGTTTTCAGAGAAGTTCGCCGGGGAGCAGATCCCTCTCCTGGAAGAAGTCATCGAGTCCCTGGATGACACGGCTCTCTTGAATATCGAGATCAAGAGCATGAGCCCCACCACCGACGGCCTGGAGAAGGCGGTAGTGACAGTAATCCAGGAGTACAACCTCTACGACCGGGTAATGGTCTCTTCCTTCAACCCCATCTCCCTGATCCGGGTCAAGCTGGCCGACAAGCGAATCCCCGTGGGCTTGATCTACTCCGCCGACCTGCCTGCCTTTCTCAGCGACGGCTGGTTCATCCCTCTCCTCCGCCCCGAGGCCCTGCACCCGCAGTTCGAAATGGTGGATGAGGAATACATGGCCTGGGCCCGCAAAAAGGGCTACCGCGTCAACGTCTGGACGGTTAACGAGGAACAAGATATCCGGCGGATGATAGAGCTGGGGGTGGACGGCATTATCACCGACCGCCCGGATCTGGTCCGCCAGATCATGGAGGAGCAGAACCTCTAGCTGCTTTGCGGCGGCTCAGGTGGAGATTTTGGCAAAGTTAACCCAAGGGGGCCCAGCGCCCCCTCTTCCATCTAACCTACCCCGGGCGTCGCCCTCCTCCGGCGGGGGGATTAATTTTTCCTCTCTCCAAGGAGCCGCCGATAGTTGCGGAATAAAATGGCTGCGCAAGAAGCGCCTTCTACAGCTCCCGGCTTGCTTTACCCCCTCCCGGGGAAACAGCCAGCCGGATGCTCCCCTCTTGGCCCGGGGAAAAATATCTTCAAAGCATTGACACAGCTCTGGAATTAATTTAGAATAAACCCGTTAATGGTTGCATACGCAACTAAAAAGGAGTGGCACCGTGCCGGATTTTCCCCTGGGCAGATGGATATCGCTGCTTTACCGCTACGGCCAGATCTATATCAGCCGGGAGCTGGAACCGTACCGGATTGGACGGGGGCAGTATCTCTTCCTGCTGGTCCTCTACCAACGGGACGGCCTGCTGCAGGAAGAGTTGTCCTGCTACCTAAATATCGACAAGGGGACTACGGCCCGGGCCATCGACCGGCTGGAAGAAGCCGGCTACGTGCGCCGGGTTCAAAACAGTGAAGATTTGCGCTCCAACCGGGTTTACCTGACTCCCCAGGCGGAGGAGGTCAAGCCCGTTCTCTTTTCCGTGCTCAAAAAGTGGACGGAGATTTTGAGCCAGGGCCTGACGCCGGAAGAAATGGAAACGGCGCAGCAACTGCTCTCCAGGATGTCTGAAAATGCCTTTAAGCATATTCATGGTGAGGGAAAATAATTGTCCAGCTCGACATTCTCCAAGAGTATTATGCCGAAGACGGAAAGAACAACGGAGGAGAAAGGCGAAAGCCGGATGAAGCAGCAAAGTGAACGCCTGGGCGTGGAACCCATCCCCCAGCTTCTGGTCCAACTGGCCGTGCCGGCCGTGGTGGGATTGCTCGTTATGTCCCTCCATAACGTCATCGATGCCATCTACATCTCCTACAGCGTGGGCACCATCGGCATGGCGGCGGTATCCGTCGCCTTCCCAATACAAATGCTGGTCATGGCTGTAGCGGGGGCCTTCGGTATCGGAGGAGGCTCCCTGATCTCCATCGCCCTGGGCGCCAACGACGTGGACCGGGCCAACCGGGTCTTCGGAAACATAACCAGCCTGGTTTTAATCTTCAGCCTGGCTGCCGCCCTCCTGGGCTTGACCATTTTGGAACCGATGCTCACCTTCTTCGGCGCCAGCGCCACCATTCTTCCCTATGCCTGCGATTACCAGGGGATTATCCTGTACAGCACCGTCTTCTTCGCCTTTGCCTTTGCCATGAACAACGTTATCCGCGCCGAGGGTAACGCCAAAACAGCCATGCTGAGCATGATTATTTCCGCCATTCTAAACATCATTTTTACCCCCATCTTTATTTACGGCTTCGGCATGGGCATAAAGGGGGCGGCCGTGGGCACCATAGTGGCCCAGGGGATTACCGCCGTATACCTGGTCTACTATTTTTTGTCGGGGCGGAGCTCTCTCTCTCTTAAAAAAGCGTACCTGATTCCCAAACTGGACCTGATTAAACAAATCCTGGCCATCGGCGCTTCGCCTTTCGTGCGACAGTCCTCCGGCAGCATTATGTTAATTACCGCCAACAATTTGCTGAATCAATACGGCGGGGATCTGGCCCTAGCCGTAATGGGGATCAACTTCCGGATCATTCACTTCGTTACAGTCCCCATCCTGGGCATCCTCCAGGGCCTGCTGCCCCTGGTGGGGTTCAACTACGGGGCCCGGCAGGGCGAGCGGGTCAGCGCCTCCATTAAACTGGGCCTGAAAGCGGCGTCGGCCATTGCCATCTCCGCCTTTATCCTGGTGATGACCCTGCCCAAATATCTGATCATGATCTTCACCAATGATCCCGCTGCCATCGCCATGGGCCAGAAGGCCCTGCGGGTTATGTTTGCCTTTGCTTTTACCATCGGCATCCAGATCGTTACCGGCGGTATCTTTCAAGCCCTGGGAAACGCCCGGGTGGCCTTTTTCTTATCCCTGTCCCGCCAGATCATCTTTTTGATTCCGCTGCTGCTGCTGCTGCCCCTGGCGCTGCAGCTTTCGGGGATTTGGGCCGCCTTTGCCGGGGCCGATCTGCTTTCCTTTTTCGTTGCCCTCTGGTTTATAAACCGTTACCAGGGGATCTTTTTCAAAGCCAGCCTTCCGGAGCTGCCTGCAACCAAGACCTAGCCCGCAGGCAGCCGAATTCCGGCCCTATGGCCGGCACCGGCAGGCCCGGCAAAGAATCGCTCCCATCCGGGGGGCGGCGGCAAGGGGAGACCTCTTGCAAAGTAGACGTAGATCGAATAAACTGTTGTAGTAGTGTTTCCCGCTTCCAAGGAAGATCAGCGGATAAACAATTTTTCTTTTCGCGGCAGGATTTTACGGAACGGAAGCGAATCTATTGTATTGTCAAGCAATATAGATTATTTTTATAAGTATTCATAATGGAATTATTTAAAAAGATTAACATTGATTATTTATTGTGAAAGTTTTAACTTAATCCGCCGTCCATCCATTTGGCAAGGATGATTTTATTGGCCAAGAAAAACCGGAGCTGGTTTACTGCGGCTCGCTATTATAACTTTGGCATATCCTTCGGGATTACCACCATTTCGGCAATTTTACTTGGCCTCTACGGAGGATGGTGGCTGGATCGCCGCCTGGGAACCTTACCAATCTTTTTATTGTTGGGGGTCTTCCTGGGGATCGGGATCAGCTTTTACAGCTTGTGGAGCGAGTTGAAAGCACTGAAGGACAGAAGTTCGGAAGCAGAAGCAGAGCGGAGAGACGATGGATAACAGGTATAGGTATAAAGAGTTAAAGGATGCCGAAAAAATAATGCTCATCTTGGGCTTGAGCATCTTTTGCATCTCTTTGCTGCTAGGCTGCCGGGACTACGCCCTGGGAGTGGCCCTGGCTACTTTCATAGCCTGGCTTTTTTACCGCTGGCAGATCACGGCTGTCTTCAACCTGGAGGGGCTGCCCCCCCGCAAAGCCACCAACAGGCTTATCGTCCGGACCATAATCAGGTTTATCGCCTTCTTGGGTATATTGGTTCTCTCCTCCCTGGGCGGAGTAGCGTTTCTGTTCGGGGTATTGACCGGCCTTCTTCTTCAAATGATAGCTCACGTAAGCCAGGCTTTTTTCATTCTTAGAGGAAAGGAGGGGTAGCCGAATTGAATCTGGAAGGGTTGCAGCACCTTTTGGAGCATGTCAGGCCCACGGTTTTGTTTCACCTGGGTGAGATACCGGTGACTACCACGGTAGTCAATACCTGGATCATCATGATCATTGTATTTCTCCTGGCTTTTTTAATCTCCAGGCGCGTGAGCACCAAGCCCCAGGGAATACAAAACTTAGTGGAGCTGGTAGCCGAATTTTTCTATGACCTCCTGGAGGACAACATGGGCAAGGAAGGGCGCAAGTTCCTTCCCCTGGTGGGAACTCTCTTCATCTTCATCTTGCTTCTCAACTTGTCCTGGTTCATTCCAGAGATGAAACCGCCCACCACCGATCTTTCCACTACCGCGGGATTTGCCCTGGTGACCATTCTCCTGGTACAGCTCATCGGCATCAAAAAACAAGGCTTGGTTGGATATATCAAGCATTTCTTTCAACCCTCACCCTTTTTGTTCCCCATCAACGTAGTGGAAGAGTTGGTCAAGCCGGTTTCCCTTGCCCTCCGTCTTTTTGCCAACATGTTTGGCGAAAAAACGGTGTCCGGTGCTTTGTTTATAATGTTTCCCCTATTGCTCCCCCTGCCGGTAATGGCCTTGGGGGTAATTATGGGCCTGGTACAAGCCCTGGTGTTTTCTTTGCTGACCGTGGTTTATATATCAGCCTTTGTTAAAGGACATTAAATTTAGGTAGGAGGTAAGTTTTAATGAACGGATTGGCGTTTTTAGGTGTAGCATTGGCGGTATGTTTTGCTGCTTTTGGGTCCGCCCTTGGCCAGGGGATTGCCTCGAAAAGCGCCATGGAAGGTATTGCCAGGCAGCCGGAGGCCAGCGGGGATATCCGTACCACTTTAATCCTTGCCCTGGCTTTCATGGAGGCCTTGACCCTCTTCTCCTTTGTTATCGCCATCCTGCTGTGGGTCAAGATTTAAGGCAATTAGCACTATGATACGGGGGCGGTGTTTATGGGGGCCATTTTTGAAGCTTTAGGTTTAAATGTTTGGACCTTGTTGTTTCAGACCATCAATGTGCTGATCGTCTTGGTGGGGCTTTACTATATCCTCTGGAAGCCTTTAAGGCGAGCCATGAACGAGCGGCAAGAAAAAATCGAAGGGGACCTCCGGGAAGCAGCCTCGGCCAAGGAAAAGGCAGAAGAAGTAATCGCTTCCTGCCAGGAACAAATAAAACAGGCTCAAGAGGAAGCCCGGAACATTTTGCAAAAGGCCAACGAAGCGGCAGAGGCTACCCGCGCGGAGATTATTGCCCAAGCTAAGGAAGAGGCGGCGCGGGTCATGGAACAGGCCCGGCTGGAACTGGAGAGAGAAAAGAGCATGGCTCTGGCCGCCCTTCGAAGCCAGGCGGCGGACCTTGTGGTAGCGGCTGCCGGCAAGGTTATGGCCCGTGCCCTTAGCTCTGAAGATCAGGAGCACCTGCTCCAGGAGGCCCTGGCGGAGGTGGAGAGATTACAGTGAGCCAAAAAAGGGTTGCCCGGCACTATGCGGAAGCCCTCTTTTATGCCGCCCAAAAGCTGGGGCAGGAAGAAGAGCTGGGAGAAAAGCTTGCCGCTTTAAAAAGTACACTGGAGGATATTGCCGAGCTTAAAGATATCCTTTCCAACGCGCTAATCTCTCCCCAGGAAAAGGAGTCAGCCCTAAAGACTTTGCTTCCCCAGGTATTGAGCAGGGAGAAGGACGATTTTGTCACCTCCCTTGCTCCAGAGTACCAGCGCCTCTTCGATGAAGCCAGGGATGTTGAGCCTGTGGAAGTAACGGTGGCGGCTCCCCTTTCCCCGGCCCAGGAGTCTGAGCTGGAAAAGCGGCTGAATCGAATCGTCGGCAAAAAGGTCCGCCTGGAAATCAAGATTGAGCCCGATATCCTGGGAGGACTGGTTTTGCGGTGGGAAGACCGGGTCATCGATGCCAGCGTAAAGAAGAAGCTGGATTCCATCGGTGCCCACTTAAAAACAGTCTAGCACCCGGTACGGTAACTGAAGTAAAGGGGTGTAGAAGTTTTGGATTTCAAGTTAGATGAAATCGCCAGTGCTTTAATAGAGCAGATCAAAAGTTACGAGCCGGAGATTGAGGTCGCCAGCAAGGGAACGGTGGTCTATGTCGGCGACGGCATCGCACGTGTCCACTTGGAGCATGTAATGGCCAGTGAGCTGCTGGAGTTCCCCGGTGGAGTGTACGGCATGGCCTTGAACCTGGAAGAAGAATACGTGGGCGCCGTCATTCTTGGTCCGTACGACCACATCAAGGAAGGGGACGAGGTAAAAAGGACGGGCCGGATCATGGAGGTGCCGGTAGGGGAAGCCCTCATCGGACGGGTAGTAAACCCCGTCGGCCAGCCCCTGGACAACAAGGGGCCGATCAAGACGGAAACATTCCGGCCGGTGGAATTTCTCGCCCCGGGTGTGGTCCAGCGCCAGCCGGTGAATACCCCCCTGCAGACGGGGATCAAGGTTATCGATGCCATGTTCCCCATTGGCCGGGGACAGCGGGAGTTGATTATCGGCGACCGCCAGCTGGGAAAGACGGCCATTGCCGTGGACACTATTATCAATCAAAAAGACCAGGATGTTCTCTGCATCTATGTGGCTATTGGCCAGAAAGCCTCTACCGTAGCCAGCGTTATTCATAAGTTCGAGGAAATGGGGGCCATGGAGTATACCACGGTAGTGGTGGCCAACGCCGGTGAGCCGGCCCCCCTACTCTATATCGCCCCTTACGCCGGCTGCGCCATGGGCGAATATTTCATGTATGAGCAGCACCGGGATGTCCTGATCATCTACGATGACCTCTCCAAGCATGCCGTCGCCTACCGGGAACTCTCCCTGCTGCTGAGGAGGCCGCCGGGACGGGAGGCCTATCCGGGAGATATTTTCTACCTGCACTCCCGTTTGCTGGAGAGAGCCGCCCGCCTGAACGACGAGCTGGGCGGAGGATCCATCACCGCTCTGCCGGTTATCGAAACTCAGGCCGGAGACGTCTCCGCTTATATTCCCACCAACGTTATCTCCATTACCGACGGCCAGATCTACCTGGAAGCGGACCTCTTCTACGCCGGCCAGCGCCCGGCCATCAACGTGGGGCTTTCCGTCTCCCGGGTAGGGGGAGCGGCCCAGACCAAAGCCATGAAGCAGGTGGCCGGACGCCTGCGCCTGGACCTGGCCCAGTACCAGGAACTGGCCTCCTTTGCCCAGTTCGGAACAGACCTGGACAAAGCCACCCAGGCCAGGCTGGCCAGGGGAGAGCGGATGATGGAACTGCTAAAGCAGGGGCAGTACCAGCCCATGCCCGTGGAAGAGCAGATTGCCGTAATATATGCCGGTGTGAACCGGTATCTGGACAATCTGCCCCTGGAAAAAGTAAGTGCCTTTGAGCGGGAGTACCTCCGCTTCCTGCATACCAATTATCCCCAGCTTCTCAAGGGGATCCGCGAAAAGAAGATTCTGGATGAGGAACTGGAGGGACTTCTGAAAAAGAGTATCGAAGAATTTCTGGCCACTTTTGCACCAGCCGGCGAAGCCGTCTCTTGATTGATTGTGGCAGCCGGCAATAATCCTGGTTTGGTCAAGGTCATGCCAGATAAAGGCGGTGGAAGCTGTTGTCCAATATTAGAGAAATAAAAAGGCGTATTCGGGCCATTAAAAACATCCAGCATGTCACCGGGGCCATGAAGATGGTGGCGGCAGCCAAGCTCCGCCGGGCCCAGGCCCAGGTCTTGGATAGCCGCCCCTATGCCTATAAAACCGCGGAAGTGGCCGGCCGCCTGGCCATGGCTCCTGAAGCCCGGCAGCTGCCCCTGGTTGCCTCCCGGGAGGTTAAAAAAAGAGCCTACCTGTTAATCGTGGGCGACCGGGGATTGGCCGGGGCATACAACGCCAACCTTATTCACTTGGCCGAGGACTGCCTGGCCAAATCGGATCAGCCGTCCGCCCTGGTAATCGTCGGTCGCAAGGGCGTGCAGTATTTCCGCCGGCGCCCGATAGAGATCCTGAAATTTTACCAGGATATCGGTGACGCCCCCGGCCTGCCCCTGGCCCGGGAACTGGCCCGGGGGCTGATGGAGATGTTTTTAACCGGCCAGATAGATGAGGTAAACCTGGTTTATGCCCACTTCTATTCAGCCCTGCGGTACGACCCCCGGGTGGAAAGGCTTCTGCCCATTGAACCTCCTTCCATGGAGGGTGTGGCCGCCATCGACTATACCTACGAGCCGGAGCCCATGGCCGTGCTGGAGGCCGTTTTGCCCCGGTTCTGCGAGGTAAAAGTGTACCAGGCCCTATTGGAAGCCAAGGCCAGCGAGCTTAGCGCCAGAATGGTAGCCATGGAGGGAGCCACTAGGAACAGCCGCGAAATGATTGATCAGCTAACCTTGTCGTTCAATAAAGCCCGTCAAAATGCCATCACCACTGAACTGCTGGAAGTGGCCAGTTGCGCCGAGGCTTTAAAGGCCCAGGGCGAAGGAGGGATTTGAGATGAATGAAGGTAAAGTGGTGCAAGTTATCGGTCCGGTAGTGGACGTGGAGTTTCTCGAAAACCAATTGCCCGATTTATACAATGCCGTGGTCGTCAAAGAAAAAGAGATCAACTTGACCATGGAGGTTATGCAGCACCTGGGAGACAATAGAGCCCGGTGCGTAGCCTTGGCCTCTACCGACGGCATGCAAGTGGGAATGAAGGCTATAGATACAGGAGCCCCCATCAAGGCTCCGGTTGGTCCCTCCACGCTGGGGAGGCTATTCAACGTAGTGGGGGAACCCATAGACGGCAAAGGCCCCCTGAATGCGGAAGAGTGGTGGCCCATTCACCGGACGCCGCCTTCCTTTGACGAGCTGAAGCCCTCTACGGAGATCCTGGAGACAGGTCTTAAGGTGCTGGACCTTTTGGCCCCCCTGCCCAAGGGCGGAAAGATGGGGCTCTTCGGAGGGGCCGGCGTCGGGAAGACGGTTCTGATTATGGAGCTTATCCGCAACGTGGCCTACGAACACGGGGGCTACTCTGTCTTTGCGGGAGTAGGCGAGCGGACCAGGGAAGGAAACGACCTTTACCTGGAGATGACGGAATCGGGAGTTATTGACAAAACCGTACTGGTATTCGGCCAGATGAACGAGCCGCCGGGAGCCCGCATGCGGGTAGGGCTGACGGGCCTGACCGTCGCCGAGTACTTCCGGGATAAGGAAGGCCAGGACGTCCTCCTCTTTATCGACAACATCTTCCGCTTCGTCCAGGCCGGCTCCGAGGTTTCCGCCTTGCTGGGGCGCATGCCCTCGGCGGTGGGTTACCAGCCCACCCTCTCCACCGAGATGGGCGAACTGCAGGAGCGCATCACCTCCACCAAGAAAGGCTCCATCACCTCGGTCCAGGCCATCTACGTCCCGGCGGACGACCTTACCGACCCGGCTCCGGCCACAACCTTCGCCCACCTGGACGGGACCATCGTCCTCTCCCGGCAGCTGTCCGAGCTGGGCATTTACCCCGCCGTGGACCCCTTGGATTCTACCTCGCGGCTGCTGGATCCCCTGGTAGTCGGGGAGGAGCACTACCAGGTGGGCAGGGGCGTCCAGCGCATCCTGCAGCGTTACAAGGAACTGCAAGATATCATTGCCATCTTGGGCATTGAAGAGCTTTCGGAAGAGGACAAGATCATTGTAGCCCGGGCCCGCAAGATCCAGCGCTTCCTCTCCCAGCCTTTCCACGTAGCGGAAGCCTTTACCGGCAGGCCGGGAGTCTACGTGCCGTTGAAGGAGACCATTAGGGGCTTCAAGGAGATCCTGGAGGGCAAGCACGATGATCTTCCGGAGGAAGCCTTCTATATGGTAAGTACTATCGACGAAGCCGTCAAGAAGGGGCAGGAGCTGTTGGCTGAATGAGCACTTTAATATTGGAAGTTGTCACTCCCCAGCGAAGGATCTTGTCCGAAGAAGTAGAAAGCGTGATTGCACCGGGGGCGGAAGGCTACCTGGGCATCCTGCCCCGGCATGCCCCCCTCCTTACCGCCTTAACCCCCGGGGTGGTCAGCTACCGCAAACCCGGGGGGAAGACGGAGTTTCTGGCTGTCTCCGGAGGCATAATGGAAGTAGGTCCGGACAAGGTAATCATCCTGGCAGATGTGGCGGAGCTAGCGGAAGAAATCGACGTGGAAAGAGCCCAACGGGCCAAAGAAAGAGCGGAACAGCGTCTTCGGAAGCGCCCCCCCGGGCTGGACCCGGAGCGGGCCGAATTCGCTCTCCAGAGAAGTAAAGCACGTTTAAAAGCGGCCGGTAGCAAAAAATAGCCGGCCGCGGACAAAAGATTTTATATAAGCCCATTAAGCTGGCTTTTCCGGAAATCCGGTGTCTTTCCTAAGTGCACCGGGAACCAAAGCAGAGGTTCCTGCGGAATAGGCCAGGGCTTACATGGGCTTAGGTTCTTTTTGGGTGTCTTTCGCCTCCTTCTTGAGCTTGGCTTCGCACATGGGACAGAAGGAAGTGCTTTTCTGGGGGGCGGGGGAAAACATCTTATCCAGGGCCGACTCAGGACGACCTTCGACTTCAAATACTCGCCCGCACATCATACAGCGCTGCTGAATACTTTTACTCATAATTGCGGCCTCCCACCATCTTGTGAAAATACGGCAAATAGGGCCTTGCCGTCCTTGTTACAATCATAACAATATTCATTTGCCGGTGTCAACGCTTCATTGTGCGCGTTTCCCTGCCCATGCTGCTTTTCAACAGCACGATCCCCGGTTCCTGCTGCTGACACTGACTTTTCCCTCCCATAATTCAGATTATGGTTCTGCAGGATTTTTTATCCTGCAGGTAGAATACTTTCAATAATTAATTAGCAGAAAATAGTTATATATTTGGAGTATTGTTCAAATAACTGTCCCGGTAGATGGCGGCGATGCCCCTTCGTGGGTAAAGCAAATACACACTTTATAAGGAGGTATCAGAATGACCGAAGCAACTATCCAGGCGCTGGAAGGACTTCGGGACCTCTCTACTCTCCAATGGTACGTCATCCCTCTGTTGCTGGTCGTGATCTACATTTACAACAAGGAAATTGCTAAAGCCAGGAGTACCGGCAACTGGAACCCGGTCTTTGCCGCATTGACTGTCTTGGGGCTAGACTTTTTCAATGAAACCTGGAACGGCTGGCTGATGTCTTTAACCGGCTACTCCGCTGCCTGGACCGTGCCCGGACCAACCGCCCTCAGAGTGTTTGTCGGGTGGAATATCGAGATTATTTTCATGTTTTCCTTGCTGGGTTTTGCCTACTATTATTTCCTCTCTGAAAAACAAGACCGGAAGATACTGGGCATCAATGAAAGATGGTTTTTTGCCATCCTCTGTACCATCCTGGCCGTTTTTGTGGAATGCATTTTGAACATCGCCGGCCTCTTGATCTGGGAATATCCCTGGTGGAATCTCTCCATCACTGGAATCTGGCTAATCCTGGTGATAGGCTACTTCCTGTTCTTCGCCGGAGCCGCTATTGTAATCAGCCTGAAGAATAACAAGCAGAAGGCGATTTTTGTAACCTGTGTCTACCTGGTACCCATTATTATGAATATTATCGGATTTGGTGTCCTGGACCTGTGGTATTAACAAGGAACTGAAACTGTCCCGGCGGCCTTTCTTGAAGGAAAGGCCGCCTTTTTTTATTTTCCAAAGCAGCCCTGCTGCGCCGCGTCAGCCCGTTTTCCCGGCGATCTCCGCCGAACCTTTGAGGTAACCGGCAGCAAAGCTTGTACAACCAGCGCGCCTCTCAAAGCGCCTTGAAACCCGGAGCTTGCTCCATGCCGTGCGGGAGCCGGCTCCATGCGGGCCGGAAACCGCGCAGGAAGAAAGCTCCCGCGGCCATCTCAAACCGGAAAGGGCGGCCCAAACCCCGGCGGCAGCGGCCGTCCGCCTGTTTGCCACCGCCTGCCGGAAATGCTCCGGCAAGGGCCGCAATTCAATCATTGATTGGCCTCTATGCTTTTTATCTCCTTGCAGCGAGGGTAGTTTTTGCATCCGTAAAACCGCCCCCGCTTAGATTGCCGTACAACCATGGGAATATTGCACTTCGGACAGATTACCTCAGCAGTGCCGGCGGCCGCTTCTTTTTCAGCAGAAACCATCTCATCGGCAATTTTGCCCTCCGAAGACTCTGAAACGGCTTCTCCCGAAGGCCGGCCGATTCATCAAGGTATTTTTTCAAATCATTAATATTGTATGACCATGGCTTTTACCCGGGCCAAAGGCAAGCCGGCTGCTTCAAAGATTTGGTTTACAAAAATATCCCTTTCCTTCCGGTCACTTCGGGAGTGAGACTTGTCATCCAGTTCAATCCCCAGCACCGGCTTGTTGCTTTCCAGATCGTATAAAAGAAAGTCAACATGCTTCCGGTCAATTTTATTGTAATAGCTCATATTTTTATCGGGCCGGGAAACAAAAAAAATATCCTTCAAAGATACCTTGGCAAAAATGGTATACCGTTCGCCATAAATTTGCTTTAGCACATTAAAAAAAAGAGAATTCGGCCGAGGACAGGAAATCATCTCTTACTCGGTATGGAAGAGGGCTGTCGCCAAAATCATCTCCCCCTCTGTTCCCCAACAAAAATCCCAGGCAACCCCGTTTTTGACTCATTCCTAAGCCTCCTTTACCGCCGGTACTTTATCAGTTCCGCTTCTTTATAGTTACATATTACCAATACCCCCCATCTTTTTACAACTGCTAAATAGGCAGCAGCCGTCTCGTGAAAATTGTCTTCCGCCGCATCAATAAACGCCCCATCAGTTCCTCTATCTCGCTTGCAGCACCTGCCCTGGGAGCTGCCTCCATGCTGCTAAACAAACAGCAACCCCTCCTCTAGCGGAGGGGCTGCTGCCAACAGGTAGTGCAAGCCGTAGGTTAACGGCAGGGCAGGCTTTTTTCAAACGCGGCAAGAGCGACGCAGACATTTATACCTATACATCGGTTGGTTGAATTTCTGAAGTCGGCTGGCAACAAGATTGCAAAGAGAAGGTATACCTAGGGTCAGCTCTTCATCGGTGAGGTCGATCTCGCCCGGAATATCCAGGGGGAAAACTTTTCCGCATTTTTTCTTCGATTCCAGGAATGCTCCCTGGACCGGAATTGTCCCCCTAGAAGAAAACGGGGTCACGGCCGCTTGCGGAGTGATGTGTTTGAGTACTCCTCTTCCAGGCAAGCTAGGCTCCATGGAAACCCCCTCTTTTCTGTATGCAGTGCCTCGTATTCTTGCCCATATTTCAGTGATTATCCAATTTTTCCGTACATTCAAATATAATATATAGTTAAGATGATACGTCGTCAAGAAGGGAGATTTTCCGAAATAAACCAATAATCTTTTTTTATATCCAAGAAAGCGGCAATAGCTCGGCTTTTCTTTAATTTATTCCCTTTATTTCCAAGCCCGACCGGAGCAGGCTTTCCTCAATATAAGAAACATGCCCTTATTTATTGTTCTGCGTGTGTTTGTTTGTTCCTCCAGCCAATTTCTATTTGTTTGATTAGTTCTTTTAAATCCACACAAAACCTTTCCAGTTGTTCCCCTTTCTTTAACCGGATATACCAGCCGCCTTGCCTTTCATCAAATGTAAGCTCTTTATAATTCTTCTTCAGGTTGTCAAACGCTTCCTTGGCCGCCTCAACTGCCCGTGGATAAAAATACAATTGCGCACTGCCCTTAAATTTTTCAGCCAGATAGATACCAATATAAACCCTGTTTGAAGGTCTTCCTTGATCGGTCCTTTCCATTAAAGCGAAGCTTCTGCCCGATCTACTCGTCCACTCATATGCAGAAGCCATCTCCGTTCTAATTAAATTTGATATCTTCTCTAGGATCTCCGCAGCATTAACTCTCTCCGCCAACCTTTTTAAGTATTCTTCATTGGCTTTTTTGGTATAGGCTTGCTTTTGGACGATCTCTTTTTCTTGAGGTTCAACCTCCACCTGCTTGGCTAAAAAAATCTGTTCTCCCTTTCGAAATGCATAAAAAGTTATTAGCGAAATGTCTACTCCGGTTTTTGAAAGGTAGCTGACCATGCGCCTGGTCGTGTCGTCAGCCCCTAAACCAACCAACACCATTTTGGGGGGATTATCCAACGCCTCCATGTTCCCAGAAAACTGTTCCTGGTACCAGTTTTCAAAATCAATTTTGTCTACACCACCATAGCCTGAACGATCTGAAATATGTTTAAAAAGGGTCTCTTTGTCAAGATCATGCAAAAAAGAGGCATAATCAATTACCTGGGCCACTGCATCTCTTGCCAATGTACCTCTTTTCAATTCAAAAACAATGAGGTTGCCGTCTTCGTCAACACCAAGTAAATCGAGAGGTCCTCCATCGGTCGGGGTCTGTCTTCCGATTAATTTAAGGCCGGGCATAAGTAAATCAGGATTGCTGACTAAAATATTCTCCAGTTGCTTTTCTGTTTCGGTTTCTTTTACCTCCTCCAGGGAAACCGGATATAATTGATTATCATCATTTTTATCCAACGACCATACTTTTACTTTAATCATTTCCGTCCTCCTCTCCATTCCGGGTTAAGCCTGCTGATAGTAGAACATGGATAACATGCTTTTTTGTTTAATAAGCCGGGTACTATTGTATAATTTAGCATGCGGCGATACTTTCCTTCTCCAATAGTACAGGAACGGTGACCTGGGCACAATAAAATTCAGCACGGCACCTCCTTTCCCGCCTGTTCAGCCAAGATGTCGGGAGAAAAGCCATCTTTGGTTTGGTTCACTAAAAAACAACAAACACCCTCCAGCTGCACAGCAAAATGCCAGTAAAATAAAAACCACCTTCGGGGGAAAGTGGTTTTGGAAAAATAACTATCTCTCGTCGGTTTCATATTATTTACAAATCAGCAGCCGCGGCCCGTCCAGGTGTCATTGACATCCCACATGCCCATAGCCTTGTTAAGCCGGTCCATGGCATTGATGGGCAGGAGCGTCTTGGTAAGGGGGGTGATAAAGCGCACCGCCAGGTGGGGCACCGCCACCATAGGCTTGTTCTTTTTAATTGCCCTGACTACCCTTTTGGTTACATCCTCGGGCTTAAGCAAGGAAGTGCCGGTCACCATTTTCGAGCCCTGGAACATGCCTGTATTGACCGTGTTGGGGCACACCACGGTGACTCCTATATTTAGCTTCATTTTTTTCATCTCCTGGCGCAAGGAGTCGGAGAAGCCTACGACGCCGAATTTGCTGGCGCAGTAGGCCGTAATCCAAGGTATGGCCAGGATGCCCCCGGCGGAAGCAAAGTTCACGATATGGCCTTCAGATTGCTTGACCATGGAAGGAAGAAAGGCCTTGGTGGTCCAGAACTGGGAGGTAAGATTGACGTTGATAATTTTTTCGATGATCTCGTCATCCATTTCGATGATAGAGCCGGCCCGGACAATGCCGGCGTTATTGATGAGGATGGAAACAGGCCCCAGGTCCTTTTCAATTTTTCCGGCCAGCTGGTAGACGGCCTCCCTGTCCGAGACGTCGCCGATGTAGGCTTTGCACTGGCCTTTTTTATCCAGTTCCTGCACGGTCTCATCCAGCGCCTTCTGGTTAACATCGACGAGAGCAACTTTGCAGCCTTCTGTCAGCAGCTGCGAGGCAAGGCATTTGCCCATTCCCATAGCCGCGCCGGTAACAACGGCGGTTTTTCCCCATAAATCCTTCATTGGCTCCTCCTCCTTTAACTGGTATCAGCATAAGACAGAACCCGGCTGCGCACCATGCCGGTCAAGGTATGAGCCGGCCGCAGTCTTTATAAAAGTTTTGAACATGACAGTACGCGGCAATACATGTAAATACATAGAAAATGTAGAGACAATATATGGTTTTTCGTATTATTCTACACATTTCAACATTTTCCTTTTTCGCTTGCAAAGGATGAGAGCGCCGGCAATGATCCACTCGCCAAAAACGGCCACGATTTTAAAACCGTGCTCTCATATATATTTATTGTTAAATATATCTGATTATTTTTAATATATTGACATATGCTTGGCCGGCCTAATATGATCAAGTTGTTCACTTCAAAACCGAGGAGGTTTATCATGCCGAGAAGGATAATTGACCTCTCTGTTTCCATTGAAAACGACCTGCCCAGCGATCCTCCCATGATGATCCCGAAAATCCAGTACATAGACCATGCCCTGGGCAGGGAGAGCATGCGTCTCTTCTTCCCGGAGATTACCGAAAAAGACCTGCCCCAGGGATTGGGTTGGGCCATGGAGATGCTGGAGCTCAGCACCCACAGCGGCACCCACCTGGATGCCCCGTGGCATTACCACCCCACCATGGACGGCGGCGACAGAAGGGCTTTGACCATCGACGAGGTGCCCCTGGAATGGTGCTTCGGCAGCGGGGTAAAGCTCGATTTCAGCCACAAGCCCGACGGGTGCCTGGTCACGGCGGCGGATATGAAAGAAGCGCTGGACAAGATTAACTATAAGCTGAAGCCCCTGGATGTAGTGCTGGTTTACACCGGCGCCTCTAAAGCCTGGGGCACCCCCGAATATCTGGTTAAGGGCTGCGGAATGGGGCGGGAGGCAACCCTCTGGCTGCTGGAGCAGGGAGTCAGGGTTACCGGGACCGATGCCTGGAGCTGGGACCGCCCCCTGGCCCTGATTGCCGATGAGTTTAAGCAAACAAGAGATCCTTCAATTATCTGGGAGGGCCATTTCGCCGGCATCGAAAAAGGTTACTGCCATATGGAGAAGCTTGCCAACCTGGACCAGCTGCCGCCCACCGGCTTTACCGTATGCTGTTTCCCGGTAAAGATTAAAGCCGCCAGCGCCGGGTGGGTCCGGGCGGTAGCCATTCTGGATTAGCCGAAGCGGCAACAGGAGGAACTCTTTCTCCAGCCGGAAGCCGGCCGGAAGGAAGCAAGGATAATTTTTCCCAATATGTCAATTGACAGAAACGCGCTTTGATTTATAATAGATGCAGACATAATAATTGTCAATTAAAGAGGGGGCAAGCAGATGAAAAAAGCAGTAGTAGCGGTCCTGGTAGTAGTTGTCCTGGCCGTGGTTTGCCTTGGCGGGTATCTTCTGTGGATGCAAAGCAGGCTGCCCTCCATCACGGTCGCCGATGTTGATCTAGCCAATATTGAAGATGGGGAATACATCGGGAAATATAAGATTTTTCCTGTTGCCGCGGAAGTAAAAGTAACCGTTAAAGATCACCGCATCGCCGACGTTGAACTGATAAATCACCGGAACGGCAGGGGCAAAGCAGCAGAAGTCCTTGTCGATCAAGTAGCGGAAAAGCAAAGCCTTGAGGTAGACGTGGTTTCCGGGGCTACCTTCAGCAGCAAGGCCATCCTGAAGGCCATTGAAAGTGCCCTGGCCGGCGCCGGCCAATAAATAAATGTCGCTGTAATGATAAAGGGTAGGGAAGCAAATTCCCTGCCCTTTTTTGCCTTGCAACTGCCCCAGCCACTATTATGAGACATCGTTTCCCCCAGTCCCGAATGGGATGCTCCTGACAACCCGGAATCGCGTCCCTTTAAAGATCGTAATACATTTCGTATTCCAGGGGATGGGGAAAGGTGTTCACCTGCTCCGCTTCCCGGCGGAGGCGGAAAAGCTGGTCCCGGATCAGGTTTTCTGGAAACACCCCGCTCCGGGTTAAGAAACCGTAGTCCTGCTCCAGGGCATCAGCGGCCTCCTCCAGGGACCGGGGCAGGGACTTGATCTTCCCCTTCTCCTCCTCCGACAGCGTATAGAGGTTGAAGTCGAAAGGACCAAAGCCGGCCGCGGTAGGATCAATTTGCTGCTCTATCCCGTCTATGGCCGCCATTAAGATGGCCGCATAGGCCAGGTAGGGGTTGCAGGTGGCATCCATAGGCCGGTATTCGAAACGCTTGGCCTCCGGGCTCAGGGCGTAGCCGGGAATACGGATCACGGCGCTGCGATTGGAGGTGGCAAAGCCAATATTTACCGGGGCTTCGTAACCGGGAACCAGGCGCTTGTACGAGTTGGTGCTGGGGTTGGTGAAGGCAGCCAGGGCCCGGGCATGCTGCAGCACCCCGCCAATGGCCTGAAGAGCGATCCGGCTCAAGCCGGAGTAGCCCTGGGGGTCGTAAAAAACAGGTTTTCCTCCCCTGAAAAATTGAATGTGAACATGCATCCCGCTGCCGGCCTCGTCGTAGAAAGGCTTGGGCATGAAGGTAACCGTCCGGCCGTTGGCCATGGCGGTATTTTTTACAAAATACTTCACCATCATCGAGCGGTCCGCCATCCTGGTCAGGGGACCGAAGCCCAGTTCGATCTCTCCCTGGCCGGGCCCCCCGTTTTCCGAGTGATGATACTTGACAGGCACTCCGCTTTCCTGCAGCCTGGTGACAATCTCGTTGCGCAAGTCGAAGCTGCTGTCATAGGGGAGATCCGCATGGTACCCCCCATGGGAGCGCACCTTGTAGCCCAGGTTTCCGTACTCCCGATCGGCAGTATTCCAGGCGGCCTGTTCGGAGTCCATCAACACCTCCACATGCTGGGGTTTAACCTGGTAAGAGATATGATCAAGGACATAGAACTCAAATTCGGGCCACAGGATGCAGCTGTCGGCCACCCCGGACTGCTGCAGATAGCGCTCCGCCTTTTGGGCCACGTAGCGGGGGTCTCCTTCGAAGCGGGCCGCCCCTTCCTCCTCCAGGGAGTAGATATCAGAGATGACGGAGAGCATGGGGTAGCGGGCAAAGTGGTCCATAAAGGCGGTGGTGAGGTCGGGTTTAAAGACCATGTCGGACTTCTCTACGCTGAGAAACCCGTAGCTGGAACCGTCGATCCCGATCCCCTGCTCCAAGATCTCGTCCGTCAGCCCCTCCAGGGGAACGGTAAGATGATGCCAGCGCCCCACCAGGTCAATTATTTTAAAATCGATAAACCTGATGCCCTTGTCGGTGCAGTATTTCTTCAATTCCTCGTAGCTATTGAACATAGCATCCTCCTTCGTAGGCAGTTCGAATATGTGAACGGCTATATATAAGAGCATTAAACATTGAAATTATATCATAAAAATTGGAACTGCGGCCTCCACGGCCCCGCGGGCAATAATTTTTTTTAGTTTTTCCTAACGGGACAGGGATAATATTAGCTTGCGCTTCCCGGAGCGGCAAGCGGGCGCTCTTTGACCCGCAAAAACGCCCCCGCTGCGGGAGGCGCTTTTATTTTAAAATAAAGAGTTTAAAAGTTTACGGCTCAGGTCAGGCCGCGGCGGGCCATCCATAAGAGCAGGGGACGGCCCCAGCCGCGCCGGTAGAGCAGGGCCAGGGTTTTATAAACAAACTGGGGGGCCAAACGCTTTAGCAGCCAGAAAAACTTGGCCGACAACTGGGGAAAGCAGTATACTTTTTTCTTTGCCGCGGCCTGCAATGTCAGCCTGGCCACCTTCTCCGCGCTAATCCGGGCACAGGTGAAGGCCGCTTCGTTAAAATCCCTTTGAAACTTCTGGGTGTATCTCATTGTATGCCAAAGGCTGGTGTTAAAGTAGGTGGGACAGACTACCGTAACCCCGATGTTGTCCGGAGCCAGCTCGGCGCGAAGGGTCTCCGAAAAGGAGATTACCGCCGCCTTGGTAACATTGTAGGGGGACATCTCCGGCAGGGAAGCGGTCCCCGCCGAGGAGGCGATATTGATTATGTAGCCGCCCCCCTGTTTCTTCATTCGGGGTATAAAGCTGTAGCACCCGTAAATTACGCTCCAGAAATTGTTCTCCAGCTGCCACTGCCAGTTTTCCAGGGGGACCTCCCCGGCCAAGCCGACTACCAGCACCCCGGCATTGTTGATGAGCAGGTCCACCCCTCCCCACTCCCGGAAAAAGAAGGCAGCCAACTCTTCCACGTCCTCGGCCTTGGAGACATCGGCGGGGTAGACTATGCCGCGCCCTCCCCCCTCTTCGATCATCTCCAGGGTCTCCTCGGCTGCTTTAACATCGCGATCTACCACCCCCACCAACCACCCCTGCCGGGCCAGGTTCAAGGCCAGGGCCCGTCCCAGTCCTGAAGCCGCCCCCGTGATCACAGCCCGTCTGTTCCCCAGGGTAAACACGGCGCACCTCCTGAATACCTAGTCAAAGTTTATTTACGTAGAAATATATTCCCCGGCAGAG